>NZ_CP024081.1:2328466-2510027 GCF_003033885.1 Pseudomonas rhizophila
ACCAGTTAAGGTTTCACGCCGCCAGTTTCTCCATGGCTACCGGCGACCGGTAGTCGTTGTAGCTATGGAGCCTGACGTTGTTGTATCGCATCACATAACGTTGCACATCCACGCGGGCTTCATGCTCCGAGCTGTAGCCATCGTCTGGCACCCACTCTGATTTCAGGCTCCCAAAGAAACGCTCCATCGGGGCGTTGTCCCAGCACTCACCTTTACGACTCATGCTGTGCAGGAGTCCATGCTTGCGCATCTCATTCCTGAATCAATATGAAGCAGGGCCAGACGCGCTGAACGCCTGACCCTGCGGTTGTTGCAGTACCACGAATCACCCTTCAGGTTTTGCGATAGCTGAACAACGGATGACGTGAACGGCCCACCGGCCTGACGAAGAACCTGACATAAAAATCGGCTTCAGAAGCCGCGGCATTTTTCAGGATCGTCAGGCGCGACTCTCATCGTGGCGCGGGGCATGCCCTGGATCGACGCCGGATAGATTTAAGCAAGCCAACCACTTCACCCATTAATCAGTATTGCAAAAATGGGGGTGACCATAGATTTTTATGGCGCGAGTGCAGTGTCTTTTTCCTTGGACTAACGTCGAAGCATTGTCTTGAAAGGCTTGTGCCGGCCCTGTGGACTGAGCAAGGTCAATCGCAAGCTGCTCCATGTTCTTCGTCAGATAAGGAATTACATGTCATTCATCCAAGCCAATCTGATCCATCTTCTGGCCGCGGTCTGGTTCGTCGTCTGCTGGGGCGGCTACACCCGTTATGCGTCGTTGAAAGCTCGCGATACGGCCTGTCTGGCCAGCGTCATGCACTTGTATCGCGAAGACTGGATGCGCCGCATGTTGCTGCGCGAAAACCGTATCGCCGACGCCAGCGTGATCGGCAACCTGGAGCGCAACGCGTCCTTCTTCGCCTCCAGCACGCTGATCATCCTGGCGGGCATCCTGACGGTGCTTGGGGCGTCCGATCGTGCGGTGTCGTTGTTGGCCGACTTGCCGATGGTGCAGCAGGCGTCCCAAGGCATGTCCGAGGCCAAGTTGCTGTGCCTGGCGCTGGTGTTTGTGTATGCCTTCTTCACCTTCAGCTGGTGCATGCGCCAATACAACTTCGCAGCGGTTCTGGTGGGGTCGGCGCCGATGATCGGTGAGCGACATGTAACGGCGCAGGAGCGCAAGGCCTTCGCGCTCAGGGCGGCGCGGGTGATCTCCATGGCGGCTAACCAGTTCAATTTTGGCCTGCGCGCTTATTATTTCGGCATGACCATGTTGGCGTGGTTCGTCAGCCCCTGGTTGTTCATGTTGATGAGTGCAGGCGTGGTGTTGGTGCTGTACCGCCGGGAGTTTCACTCCGACGTGCTGCAGGTCATGGTTTACACCCCCACCGAGGCGCCATTGCCTGATGTAGGCAAGGACCCGGCCTGACAGAACGGTTACTACCAAATCGCAGACAAAAGAAAACCCGCGCTAGGCGGGTTTCTTTATATGCCCAAACCGTATTAGTTGGTTGCCGGTGCGGTGGCGGGCGCTGTTGCAGGTGCTTGTTCCTGTGTAGCAGCTTCGTTCGATTCGGCCTGATCTTTGGCGGCTTCGGCGTTTTCTTTCGCTGCGTCGTTCACTTTATCCTGTGCTTCGCTCATTTTTTCCTGAGCTTGCTCAGCGTGTTCGTTGGCATCTTGAGCTTTGTCCTCGGATTTTTTATCGCAGGCAGCGAGACCGAGGGAGGCGGCCAACATCAAGGCAATAGCTAAAGTCTTACGCATGGGGTGTTTCTCCTTATGGAAATAACTACTGGCCTTTTGAACGCCCCCCCTTGGATTAAGTTCCTCTTTTGCTACAGATATATAACTTTGTATGGGAACGGAACTTTACAGGCATGCTTGTTACCGCGACTGCTCATTAATAAAGGCGTTAAATCCAATGGCGCAAGACCCCGTTTTTGAGCGTGCGACACGCTTTCTGTCCGCACTGCGACATTGTCAGGTGCTGGGCTTGAAGTTGCACAGTGCCAGTCCCGAGGGGCTGACTGTGATCCTGCCTTACAGCCCCCAGATCGTCGGCAACCCCCTTACGGGCATCATCCATGGTGGCGCGTTGACGTCGTTGATGGACACGGCGTGTGGCATGTCGACGTTGTGTGTGTTGCCGCAGTTCGAGGTCTGTCCGACTTTGGACCTGCGCATCGACTACATGCACGCCGCTGAACCGAACAAGGATGTCTATGGCTTTGCCCAATGCTATCGGGTCACTCAGGACGTGATCTTCAGCCGTGGATTTGCCTATCAGGACGACCCCGAACAACCCATCGCCCATGTGGTGGGCACCTTCATGCGCCTGGGCCAGCACGCCAAGGGAATCAAAAGGGGTGGCCCGCTGGCTGCCGTAGACAAACCATGAGCGATATCACTCAGGAACAACTGCGCCAAGCCTGCGAGCGGGGCGACTACGCGCTGCTGCTGGCCTCGATTCCTTATGCGCGGTTGATCGGCGTGGAATGCTCGCGTCAGGGCGAGGAGCTGCTGTTTCGCCTGCCGGCCAACAAGGACAACATTGGTAACCCTTTATTGCCGGCCATTCACGGCGGCGTCATCGCCGGTTTCATGGAGTTGTCGGCCGCGGTGTATCTGTTGATTGCCACCCGTGCGACGGGCGTGCCGAAAATCATCGATTTCTCCCTGGATTACCTGCGCGCCGGGCAGTTTCGCGACACTTTCGCCAGATGTCAGGTCTGGCGGCAGGGGCGCCGGGTAGCCAATGTTGCGATCACCGCCTGGCAGGATCTCGAGGCCGAACCCATTGCCACCGCCCGGGCGCATTTCAAGATTCAGGAGTCTTCAAAAGCGCATAGCCCTTGAAATCATCAGCGTTGCCCCCACCTTGAGGACATCCCGCCGCCAATCTCAGCGAGGCGGACACCACCATCCACTTGGAGTTTGATGACCATGAGCGTGGAAACTCAAAAGGAAACCCTGGGCTTCCAGACCGAGGTGAAGCAACTGCTGCACCTGATGATTCACTCGCTGTATTCGAATAAGGAAATTTTCCTTCGCGAGCTGATTTCGAACGCCTCTGACGCTGTCGACAAATTACGTTTCGAAGCCCTGTCCAAGCCAGAGTTGCTGGAAGGCGGCGCCGAACTGAAAATCCGCGTGAGCTTCGACAAGGACGCCAAGACCGTCACCCTCGAAGACAACGGCATCGGCATGAGCCGCGAAGAGGTGATCACTCACCTGGGCACCATCGCCAAGTCCGGCACCGCCGATTTCATGAAGAACCTCTCCGGCGACCAGAAAAAAGACTCCCACCTCATCGGCCAGTTCGGTGTCGGTTTCTATTCCGCGTTCATCGTCGCTGATCAGGTCGAAGTGTTCAGCCGCCGTGCCGGCCTCGCTGCGAGCGAAGGTGTGCATTGGTCGTCCAAGGGCGAGGGCGAGTTTGAAGTCGCCACCGTCGACAAGGCTGATCGCGGTACCCGCATTGTGCTGCACCTCAAGTCCGGTGAAGACGAGTTCGCCGATGGCTGGCGCCTGCGCAACATCATCAAGAAGTACTCCGACCATATCGCGTTGCCGATCGAGCTGCCGAAGGAAGTCGCCGCTGCCGAAGGCGAAGAAAAGCCCGAAGTGGAATGGGAAACCGTCAACCGCGCCAGTGCCCTGTGGACCCGTCCGCGCACTGAGGTGAAGGACGAGGAATACCAGGAGTTCTACAAGCACGTTGCACATGATTACGAGAACCCGCTGAGCTGGAGCCACAACAAGGTCGAAGGCAAGCTGGAGTACAACTCACTGTTGTACGTGCCGGCCCGTGCGCCGTTCGACCTGTACCAGCGCGAAGCACCACGCGGCTTGAAGCTTTACGTGCAGCGTGTATTCGTGATGGACCAGGCCGAATCGTTCCTGCCGTTGTACCTGCGTTTCATCAAGGGCGTGGTCGATTCCAATGACCTGTCCCTTAACGTTTCGCGGGAAATCCTGCAGAAAGACCCGATCATTGACTCCATGAAGTCGGCGCTGACCAAGCGTGTTCTGGACATGCTGGAAAAACTGGCGAAAAACGAGCCCGAGCAGTACAAGAGCTTCTGGAAGAACTTCGGCCAGGTGATGAAGGAAGGCCCTGCCGAGGACTTCGCGAACAAAGAAAAAATCGCTGGCCTGCTGCGCTTTGCTTCGACCCAGGGTGATGATGGCGAACAGATCGTTGGCCTGGCCGATTACCTGGCCCGCGCCAAGGAAGGTCAGGACAAGATCTACTACCTGACCGGTGAAACTTATGCACAGGTCAAGAACAGTCCGCACCTGGAAGTCTTCCGCAAGAAAGGCATCGAAGTGCTGCTGCTGACCGACCGCATCGACGAATGGCTGATGAGCTACCTCAGCGAGTTCGACGGCAAGAGCTTTGTCGACGTGGCCCGTGGTGATCTGGACCTGGGTAACCTGGACTCGGAAGAAGACAAGAAAGCCGCCGAAGAAGTCGCCAAGAGCAAGGAAGGCCTGGTTGAGCGGATCAAGACTGCCCTGGGCGATGCCGTCAGCGAAGTGCGGGTTTCTCACCGCCTGACGGACTCCCCGGCGATCCTGGCCATCGGTGAACAGGACCTGGGCCTGCAGATGCGGCAGATCCTTGAAGCCAGCGGCCAGAAAGTCCCGGACTCCAAGCCGATCTTCGAATTCAACCCGGCTCACCCGCTGGTGGATAAGCTCGACAACGAGCAGAGCGAAGAGCGCTTCGGCGACCTGTCGCACATCCTGTTCGATCAGGCCGCCCTGGCGGCGGGTGACAGCCTGAAGGACCCGGCGGCCTATGTGCGCCGCCTGAACAAGTTGTTGGTTGAACTGTCAGCTTAATCAAGTGCAGGAAAAACCCGCTTCGGCGGGTTTTTTCATTTCTGGTGTTCCGTTTCAAGAGGAGTCCGTCATGAGTCAGGTTACGGTTAGTTCGCTGGAGTATCAGATCGATGGTCGAACCTATGAGGGCCGCCTGGCCTTCGACGTTAGCCAGCAGGGCTCGCGCCCGGGTTTGCTGATGGCGCCCAATTGGATGGGCGTAGGGGCGGGGGCCGAGGAAATCGCCAGGTCGGTGGCGGCCAACGGCTATGTTGTGTTGATCGCCGATCTTTACGGCCAGGACGTGCGCCCGACCAATGCCGATGAAGCCGGGGCTGCGATGATGCCGCTCAAGAATGATCGTGCCTTGTTGCGCAAGCGCATGCAGGCGGCATTCGAGCAACTGCAAAGTCAGGGTGAGGCGCAGGTCGATGCGTCGAGACTTGCTACGTTCGGTTTCTGCTTTGGCGGCTGCTGCTCCCTGGAGCTAGCACGCACAGGCGCACCGTTGAAGGCCGCTATTTCGTTCCATGGCACCCTGGACACACCCAATCCGGCGGATGCGCAGAACATCAAGGGGGCGGTGCTGGTCATGCATGGCGCCTCGGACCCATTGGTGCCCAAGGAGCAACTGCCGGCTTTCGAAGACGAAATGAACGCAGCCGGGGTGGATTGGCAACTGCTGAGCTACGGTGGTGCGGTGCATTCGTTCACCGATCCACAGGCCAATGTCCCGGGCAAGATGATGTACGACGCCAAGGTTGCCGCACGGGCGTTCCGGTCGATGCATAATTTGCTGGATGAAGTGCTCAGGGGCTGAGATCGGGCCTGGTGCTGAATAGGCTGTCGCCTGCCAGACTGCTATCGCGAGCAGGCTCGCTCCCACATTTGACCGAGGTGTTCGCGCCATTTGCGAATGGCAACGATCCAGTGTGGGAGCGAGCCTGCTCGCGATGGCGGCCTGTCAGACACCGCTGAATTCAGGGCAATTCGATCCGCTCACTTTCCCCCGGCACGGTCGGCCAGTCCCCGGCCGCCCAACGCCGGCGGGCTTCGTCTATTCGCGCCGGATCGCTGGAGACGAAATTCCAGTTGATCCGACGTGGCCCATCCAGCGGCGCGCCGCCGAACAGCACCGCATGGCAGTCGCTGTCGGCGAACAGTGTCATTTGTTCCCCGGCCGGGAGCACCACCAACGAGTGGGGCTCCAGCGGTTCACCGTCCAGCTGCGCCTCGCCGCTGAGCACATACAGTGCCCGCTCTTCATGCTCGGTGGGAATCAGCAGGGTCGTTGCGGTTTGCAGGTTCAGTTCGGCGTACAGGGTCGGGGACAGCGTCGGCACCGGTGATTCCAGGCAAAAACCCGACCCGGCGATCATCCGGATCTTTACCCCCAGGTTATCGCTGACCGGCAGGGTGTGCGCCGGATGATGGCTGTAGTGTCCAGGCCCCTGTTCGTGGGATTGGGGCGAGGCCAACCAGACTTGCAAGCCGTGCATGACGAAGTCGCTGCCCAGCAGTGATTCGGGCGTGCGCTCGACATGGGCGATGGCGCTGCCCGCGGTCATCCAGCTGACGTCCCCGGCGTCCACCACTTGATCGGAGCCAAGGCTGTCCTTGTGCTGGAGCTGCCCTTCGAACAGATAGGTGAGGGTCGACAACCCGATATGGGGATGCTGACGAATGTTCATGCCTTGACCGGCCTTGTAGGAGGTTTGCAGCATGTGGTCGAAAAAAACGAACGGTCCGACGCTGCGACACTTGGCGGACGGCAGCGGGCGAAGAATCGGCTGGCCTTCCACATCTTCTGCGCGTGGGCGAATGGTCAGGGGCGTGATCATGATGTCTTCCAGGTTGAGCAACGGATGGGCAAAGCATAACCCGCCGTGGCAACTGACGGCACATGCGCCGTGAACCCGGACGCGACGGTCGGGGTCTATCCTGTTCATAACTTTCTGGAGTCCGCCCGTGCCCATGACCCGTCTGATCTTCGCCTGGCTGCTGGCCGTTTCGAGCAGTGGCGTCATGGCCCGCGAATATGCCTACAGCGATGCACACCTGCATTACGTCGATTTCTTTCAGGAAACCGCCGGCATGCCCGAGTTACTGAAGGCGATGGCCGACAATCGCATCGAGCATGTGATGATTTCAGGCATACCGGTGGCCAAGAAATGGCATGAGGATGAGCCCAAGCGCCCGCGTTACTACGCCGGTGACGATGCGGACGCCTATTGGTACAGCGCCACCGATGTAATTGTCGCGGCGGCGGTGAGCAAGTTGACCGCTGAACAACGCCAGCACTTTCATCCTTTTTTGTCCGGTTTCAACCCCAACGACAAAAACTCCGCCATGCACATCCAGCGCATGCTCGATCTGTATCCGGGTTTGTGGCAAGGCATTGGTGAGGTGTTCACCCGCCATGACGACCTGACGGCACTGACGTCGGGGGACACCCCGCGGGCCAACAACGAGGCCATGACGCGGATCTATCACCTGGCGGCGGAGAACGATCTGCCGGTGCTGCTGCACTCCAACATCACCTCCAAGCGTGAGAAAAACGCGCTGTATTTGCCGGAAATTGAAGAGCCGTTGCGCAACCATCCCCACACGCGGTTCATTTGGGCCCATGCCGGCACCAGCATGGAGATCCATCGTCACCAGACGCGGCTGGATTTTCTGTTGCCGACACTGACCCGGATGCTGGAGACCTATCCGAACCTGTACATCGACCTGTCCTGGAGCGTGCTCACGCCTTACCTGCTGGACGAGGCGGGCAAACCCCGCGAGGCGTGGCTCAAGCTGGTGGAGCGCTTCCCGGAGCGTTTTATGTTGGGGTCGGATGTAGTGGGGCGTTTCGACAATGTCGGTAAGGAATTACGCAGCTTCGATCCGTTCCTGGATGCGTTGCCGGAAGAGGTGGCGAAGAACGTAGCTCGGGATAATTTCCTGGCGGTGTTGTGTGGGAGCAAGGCTTGCCCGCGATGAAGGTATTGCAATTTCGCAATTGAGGGCGCCTGCAGCGCGAGCAAGCTTTGCTCCCACAGAAGCTCTCAGTGCACAAGGTGACCATCGCCTTGTCATCAGCCTGTCACCGCCGCGTCATACCCTCGCGCTCATCACAATCAAGGAGCGCACTATGCACCTCACCCGTTCAAGCGCACTGGTCGCGCTGTTGTCGGTCTGCGGCCTGGCCCAGGCGGAAGTCCGTGTCGAAGGCCCGGTGGAGTACGGTATCTTCGAAGGGCCCCAAGCCGAACTGCAATCAGGGGAGCGGGTTCTGCGCCGCAGCAACGAGCAGATCCGGCAGACTGAAAGTGTACCGGCCAAGCTGGGCACCAAGTTCGGTCTGCGCTACCGCTTGGCGGACAAGGTGGCTGACGACCAGCCATTGACCTTGTTGTATTTCACCCCAGGCATTCGCACCCCCGATGGCGTGCGCCACGATAAATTCGAAGTCACCCAGAAACTGGTGCCCGGTGCACCGCAGGATGTGATGGCCTACGAGTTCACCGAAAGCCACGAAGTGGTGCCGGGGGAGTGGCGGTTCATGGTGTTCCAGGGCGATCGATTGCTGGCGCAGCAACGGTTTGTCGTGCGCTGAATCTGTGAGAGCGAGCCTGCTCGCGATAGCAATCTGTCAGCCAACATAGATGTTGAATGTCAGGGCCTCATCGCGAGCAGGCTCGCTCCCACAAGGGAATTATCCACAGGGAATGTGGTGTGCAGAGCAGACAAAAAAAACGCCCCGAACCAGTCGGGGCGTTTTTGTGTGTGGCGTTGCGGCGGGGCTTACTTGCCCTGCCAGCGCTTCAATACCAGGGTGGCGTTGGTGCCGCCGAAGCCGAAGCTGTTGCTCATCACGGTGTCGATCTTGGCGTCTTCGCGAGTCTTGGTCAGGATCGGCAGGTCGGCCACTTCCGGGTCCAGTTCGTCGATGTTGGCCGAGCCGGCGATGAAGTTGCCTTCCATCATCAACATGCAGTAGATCGCTTCGTGAACGCCCGCGGCGCCCAGGGAGTGACCCGACAGGCTCTTGGTGGAGCTGATGGCCGGGGCGTTGGCACCGAACACTTCGCGCACGCCTTTCATTTCCGCAACGTCACCGACCGGGGTCGAAGTGCCGTGGGTGTTCAGGTAGTCGATGGGCGTGTCGACGGTGGACATGGCCATCTGCATGCAGCGGATGGCGCCTTCGCCGCTTGGGGCGACCATGTCATAGCCATCGGAAGTGGCGCCGTAGCCGACGATTTCCGCGTAGATTTTCGCGCCACGGGCCAGAGCGTGTTCCAGCTCCTCGACCACCACCATGCCGCCGCCGCCAGCGATGACGAAGCCGTCACGGTCGGCATCGTAGGCGCGGGAAGCTTTTTCCGGGGTGTCGTTGCGCTTGCTGGACAGGGCGCCCATGGCGTCGAACAGGAACGACTGGCTCCAGTGTTCTTCTTCACCACCGCCGGCGAACACGACGTCCTGCTTGCCCATCTGGATTTGCTCCATGGCGTTGCCGATGCAGTGCGCACTGGTGGCGCAGGCAGAGGCGATGGAGTAGTTCAGGCCCTTGATCTTGAACGGCGTGGCCAGGCAGGCGGAAACGGTGCTGCTCATGGTCCGAGTGACGCGGTACGGGCCGACGCGCTTGACGCCTTTTTCGCGCAGGATGTCCAGCGCTTCCATCTGGTTCAAGGTCGAGGCACCACCGGAACCGGCGATCAGGCCGGTGCGCGGGTTGGACACCTGCTCTTCGGTCAGGCCGGAGTCAGCGATGGCGTCCTTCATGGCCAGGTAGGCGTAAGCCGCCGCATGGCCGACGAAACGGTAGATCTTGCGATCGATCAGCTCTTCGAGGGGAAGGTCAATGGAGCCGGAAACCTGGCTACGCAGACCCATTTCGGCATATTCCGGATTGAACCGGATGCCAGGGCGACTTGCACGCAGGTTAGCGGAGACGGTCTCTTTGTCATTGCCCAGGCACGAAACGATGCCCAGACCAGTGATAACGACGCGGCGCATGCGGATAACCCTTAGAAGTTGTCAGTGGAGGTGAAAACGCCGACCCGAAGGCCTTCGGCGGTGTAGATCTCGCGACCATCCACAGCCACTGAACCATCGGCAATGGCCATGTTCAGCTTGCCCTTGAGGACGCGTTTGATATGAATGTTATAGGTAATCTTCTTCGCGCTCGGCAGAACCTGACCGAAGAACTTCACTTCGCCCGAACCCAGGGCGCGACCGCGGCCCGGCAGGCCTTGCCAACCGAGGAAGAAACCGACCAATTGCCACATGGCATCCAGGCCCAGGCAGCCCGGCATCACCGGATCACCTTCGAAGTGGCAGGCGAAAAACCACAGGTCAGGAGTGATGTCCAGCTCGGCGACCAATTCACCTTTGCCGTACTTGCCACCCTCTTCGCTGATATGGGTGATGCGATCCACCATCAGCATGTTCGGGGCGGGCAGTTGCGCGTTACCTGGGCCGAACAGCTCACCGCGACTGCAGCGCAGCAGGTCTTCCCGAGTAAAGGCGTTTTGTTTGGTCATGCGAGCTCCTCAATAGTCCCATGCGGCAGGGTGGGGCAAATCTTCCCGGCCGATCGAAGCGTTCATGCCTCGAATCGACAGCCTACTCATAGACTATTGCGTTGTAGTGAAAGTCACAGCACACGGGAAATGAATGTACACCTGTGCACTGAAATTTTTATTCAAGCCCCAATCGGGACTTGTTCGGGTGGTTAAGACTGCCGCACTTTCGCCTTTCACGCCAGTCGCAGATGGTCGAAACGCCTGCACTAACGCACCCAGCGCTGCAGAATTTGCTGCAGGTCAGCTCTTTTGAACGGTTTGGCCAGGTAATCGTTCATGCCCGCCGCGAGACAGGCTTCGCGATCGCCCTGTAGCGCATTGGCCGTCAGAGCGATGATGGGCACCTCGCCGCAGCCAGGTAACTGGCGGATCTGTCGCGTGGCTTCGTAGCCATCGATGATGGGCAACCGGCAATCCATCAGAATCGCCTCGAAAATCAGACTTTCGGCACTGCGGATGGCTTGGGCGCCGTCGGCGGCGATGCTGACGGTGAAGCCCAGGCTGCGCAGCATGGCTTCGATCACGGTCTGGTTCACCGGATTGTCTTCTACCAGCAGCACGTTGCGGCCCTCGCCATGACCGCTGCCGATGCCGTCGGGGAGCTTTGGCGCCAGGGCTATCGGTGCCTTTTTCGACAGGGCCAGAGGGATCTCCAGGGTAAACACCGACCCCTGGCCTTCTTCGCTCTGGGCGCGCAATGTGCCCCCCATGCGCTCAGCCAGGGTGCGGGCAATCGGCAGCCCCAGGCCGGTGCCACCGTAGCGCCGGGAAATCGAACTGTCGGCTTGCTGGAAGGCATCGAACATGCGCTCCAGGCTTTCGGTCGCGATCCCGATGCCACTGTCGCGCACCGTGCAGGTAAACCACAGGAGTTCGTGATCCAGTGCCTGCCACTGGCATTGCACGGTGACGCGGCCTTGTTCGGTGAATTTCAGGGCATTGCCGATCAGGTTGACCAGGATCTGCCGGATCCGCGTCGGGTCGCCTTGCACCTGCAAGGGCTGCATGTCATCAGGGATCAGCAGGTCCAGGCCCAGCTTGCGTTGCGCGGCGCTGTGCTGGAACGACTGGGCGCAACTGGCGACCAGCTCCGCCAGATTGAACGGGATGTGTTCCAGCTCCAGGGCCGAGCGTTCGATGCGCGAGAAGTCGAGGATGTCGTTGATGACTTTCAGCAGGTGCTCGGTGGATTCGCTGGCCAGCGCCGTGTACTCGAATTGCTCCTCCGTCATTTCGGTGGTTTCCAGCAGTTGCAGCATGCCCAGTACACCGTTCATGGGGGTGCGCAGTTCATGGCTCATCATCGCCAGGAATTCGGACTTGGCGCTGTTGGCCTTCTCCGCTTCTTCCCGGGTTTTGATCAGTTGCGCCATGGCCTGGTGCTGTTCACGGCTGGCTTGCTCGAGACCGTCGGCCAGATTGTTGATATGCCGCGACAAGGCCCCCAGTTCGGCATCGTCGACGATGGGCAGCGGCGTGCCGTAGTCGCCTTGCTGGATCGCCATGACTGCGTTGCCGATGTCGCGGATCGGCCGGGACAGGTTGGACGCCAGGCGACGCGCCACCAGGAAGGTGAACAGCAGGGCGAACAGCGCCAGGATCGCGGCCTTGAGGAGGATTTCCTGCTGCCGCTGGCTGAAGGCGTCACTGGACATGCCGACGATCACCCGGCCCAGGTAATCCTCATCGGGCGCCTCGATGGTCATGCTGTTGCCTTGCAGGAAATCATTGTTCAAGGCAATGCGCTGCAGGCGAACCGGCGCCTGGAAAACTTCGATCTGCTGGGAATGCTTGCGGCCTTGCGCGGGCTGCTCGACATACACCACAACCCGGTCCGTGCTGTCTTGAACCTCCAGAAAACGCACATGAGGCGTGGCCAGGGTGGCGGTGAGCAGATTTTCCAGCACCTCGTTATTGCCCGATATCACCCCATATTCCGTGGCCGGGGCCAGCTGGTTGGCGATCAACTGCCCGGTATGGTTGAGTTCCTGGCGCAGGTCCTGGATTCGCACGAAGGTAAAGAAGCTGATCAACAGCACCGTCAGCAGCAAGGCCGGGCCGAGGGCGATAAGCTGGGTGCGGGTATTGATGTCCCAGCGGCGACGCAAGGTCATGGGCGTTGTTCTCCTTCGGCCAGCTGTGCAGCGACGGATTCGGCGTCAATCGGCTCGATCCCCAGTGAGCGGGCGACCTGCTGGTTGCTCAGGACTTTGAAGCGGGCCGGATACAGGGTGCGGGGCCAGGTGGCGGCGGGGCGGTCCAGCAAATCGTCGAGAATTGCCAGCCAGTCCTCCTGGTCGCTGTAGGTGCTGGCCAGGCTGCCGGCCTTGACGAAAGCGGCGTTGGGCCCGATCAGCGCACGTTGCCGGGCGTAGCTGCTGAGCAACAGATTCTTTACCGTCTTGGGGTTGTACAGATCGGGGTCGTCGAGCCCCAGCAGCACATCGCTGCGGCCCAACAGCTTTTGCAGAGGGCGACTGTCACTGGTGTCGTCCCAGCGTTCACTCACGATCTCCAGCCCCAACGGCGTCGCTGCCTGGCGGATTTCCTTGAGCAGGAACTCGCTGTGCCCGTCGAACAGCACGCCGACCCTGCGCATTTGCGGAAGGATCGCGCTAATCAGGCGCAATTGCCGCGTCAGCGGCGGATCGCTCCACAACAAGCTCAGGTGATCGGGTGTTGTCTCGCCCAGGCGATCCCTGGCTTGTTGGCGGCTGATTCGCAGTACCAGGGTGGCGGGCCCGTGGGTTTCCTGCAGGCGCCAGTCAAGGCTGGGCAGGTCAAGCAAGATCAGGCGGACATTGCGGGGCAGTTTGCCGGGCGCCGGCAGGCTGGCCAGCGGAGTAAACCTGACGTTATCCTCGGGGCGCAGGGCCTTCAGGGCCTGGGTGAATGACTGAGCGCCAGGGCTGTTATGGGCACCGGTCAATAGAATGTCGGCGGCGCGGGCCTCGATCGTTGCCAGCCAGCCTGCAAACACCAGGCACAGCGCCAGCGGCAGGCGGCCACGAAAGGGCGTCTTGCGCGATTGACCCCGGAACATCTAGAACGACAACTCCGCAGTGAAATACAGGACGTGACGGGAGTCGTAGTGGTTGTCGACAAACGTAGTGGGCTGGTTGTCGAGACGCTGCTGCAGGATGCCCGCCAGTTCCAGGTTGGCCTTGCCCAAAGAAATGCGTTTGGCCAGGCGGGTGTCGACTCGTTCAAAGCGATAGCCGTTAAGGTCGTCGGCGCCATAATAGAACACCGCACTGTTCCAGCCTCGGCCCCAGTCCCGCAGCCAGCCGGCCGAACCGCTATTGCGGGCGGTCGGCTGTTCGTCGAGAGCATTGCTGGCCAGCGCATCGACGTAGGCATAGGTCAGGCGCAGGCGGTCGGCGCTGGTGATGCGCCAGTCGAACTGGGTTTCGGCCCCGGAAAACTGTGATTCATTGGTGTTGCTGGCAATGTACTGATTGTTGCGCAGGGGTTCGCTGATCATGCCGGTGATTTCGTCATGGAACAGCTTCACATCGACGCTCAGCCCCAGGTTCATGAAATAACCGTTGTAGCCCAGTTCCCGGGAGCGCATGTGCTCCTGGTCCAGGTTTCCCGGCCCTCGGGTCTGGACAAAATAACGGGCACTGCTCTGGCCGAAGGCGGTGGGCTTGAGGTTGGTGACCTGATAACTCCAATTGACATTGTTCTCGAACATGTCCGGCGAGCGCACCGCCTCGGAGTACACCGCCCGCAGGCCATGGCGTGGCGTGATCAGGTAGTTGACCGCCACCCGCGGCGTCAGCGAACTGCCGGTCAGGTGGGTGTCTTCGAACATTGCACCGCCCTGTACCAGCCAATGCTCGCTGGCCCGCCACTCCAGTTGGCCGAACAGGCGCCAGGTGGTGTCGTCCAGCGTGCCGTTGAAGTACGTCTCGGAGTCGGCCCGGTCGTAGCGATAGTTTGCCCCGGTGACCAGTCGCAGGCTGTCGGACAGGCTCAGGGTGTCCTGGATTTCCAGGTCGTAGCGCGACTCACGGGCGCTCTGGTCGATATCGCCGCACAGGGTTTGCGAGGCACCATTGCGCCATTGATCGAGCACCTGATTGGCCAGCGCCTGTTCCTGCGGGGTGCCGGGCGGCGCACCGGTGCCGGTGAAGCTGGGAATATTGCGCGCCAGCTTCTCGGCGTAGTTAGGGTTGAGCAACCACAGATCGGTCAACTGCGGGCTGAAGGAGACCTCTGCATCGCAGGCGCGCCAGGTCTGCTGGCGATCCCAGTGCTGGAGCGAGCCTTGCACATAAAGGCTGTGGTTGGGGTTCAGGTCCAGGTTCCAGCGCAGCGAACCGGCGTAGTCCTTGGCGACGACATCGGAGTTATCCCCGGCGGCCGTAATCCCGGCGAACACTGGACGGTAGGTATAAGGCCGCTGATTGGTCCCGTCCTTGGCGTTCAGTTGCCAGTCGATGCTCTGCTGTTCGTTCAGGGTCTGGCTGACGGACAGGTTGAAACGGTTCAAGCGTCGACTGTCGCGGTAATCGGCGCCGGTGCGGTTGCTGTCAAAGCCGTCGTCTTCCTGGCCGGACAGTGACAGCCGCAGGTCACCGCCTGCCCAACCGCTGCCCTGGCTGGCGTACCAGTCGCTGATGCCACGCTGGCCCCGGGTGATTTTCAGGCGAGTGCCGTGGCTGTCGGCCGGAGCGCGGGTGATGATATTGACCACCGCCATCAGTGCATTGGCGCCGTAGCTGACGGTGTTGGGGCCGCGGAAAACTTCGATCCGCTCGATGTCTTCCATGGCCACTGGAATATCGCTCCAGTCCACCGTGGCCAGGCCGGCGCGATACACCGAACGGCCATCGATCAGCACCTGCATGCGCCGCGCTTCGGTGGCGTTGGTGCCGTGGTAGTTCACGGCGGCCTGGTTGCCGCTGATATTGCCGACCATCATGCCCGGCACCAGGCGCAGCAGTTCGCTGATGTCCCGGGCGCCACTGGCCTTGATCAATTCGCTGTCCAGCACGGTCATGCTGCCGGGGACCGCCGCCGGCGATTGCTTCAGGCGCGTGGCCGTCAACACCTGGGGCAGGGGCTGGCTGTCGACGAACAAGTCGTCGGCCAGCACTGGCGGGCTGATGAACAGCGCCAATACGAGTGACGAACCTGAACGGGAAGGGCCAACGAACACGGCACAGCCTTTGATTAGGGAAAGGACGGCCGGCATGTTAACCGAGGTGAGCGACTTTTCCATTCACGTTGACAGCATTTTCCTAGGAATTGATGGTCAGCTTCCTACAACTGCTGGTAATTGTAGTCGGGGCTGGTCGCGGTGTGGCCGCTCCGTATAATGCCGGGCATTGCCACTTGGTATGGATGAACGGATTGCATATGACTGAACAGCGCCCGATTGCGGTCCTGGGGGGCGGGAGTTTCGGTACCGCCGTGGCCAATCTGCTGGCCGAGAACGGCCACCCGGTGCGCCAATGGATGCGTGACCCGGAGCAGGCCGAGGCCATCCGGATCAATCGCGAGAACCCGCGTTACCTCAAGGGCATCAAGATCCGCCCTGAAGTTGAACCGGTGACTGATTTGCAGGCCACTTTGCAGGACTGTGACCTGTTTTTCGTCGCCTTGCCGTCCAGCGCCCTGCGTTCGGTCCTGGCACCCCATGCCGAATGCTTGAGCGGCAAATTGCTGGTGAGCCTGACCAAGGGGATCGAAGCCCAGACCTTCAAGCTGATGAGCGAAATTCTCGAAGAAATCGCCCCAAAGGCTCGAATCGGCGTGATTTCCGGGCCGAATCTGGCGCGCGAGATCGCCGAGCATGCGCTGACCGCCACCGTGGTCGCCAGTGAAGACGAGGAGCTGTGCCAGCGGGTTCAGGCCGTGCTGCACGGGCGCACCTTCAGGGTCTACGCCAGTGCCGACCGTTTCGGTGTAGAACTGGGTGGGGCGCTGAAGAACGTCTATGCAATCATCGCCGGCATGGCGGTGGCGTTGGGCATGGGAGAGAACACCAAGAGCATGCTGATCACCCGGGCACTGGCGGAAATGACCCGTTTTGCCGTCAGCCAGGGCGCCAACCCGATGACCTTCCTGGGGTTGGCCGGGGTCGGCGATTTGATTGTCACCTGTTCCTCGCCCAAGAGCCGCAACTACCAGGTCGGCTTCGCGCTCGGTCAGGGGTTGAGCCTGGACGAGGCTGTGTCGCGCCTGGGTGAAGTGGCCGAAGGGGTGAATACGCTCAAGGTGCTCAAGGCCAAGTCTCAGGAGTCCGGGGTCTACATGCCATTGGTCGCGGGGTTGCATGCGATTCTGTTCGAAGGGCGCACGCTGGAGCAGGTGATCGAACTGTTGATGCGTGGCGAGCCCAAGACCGACGTCGATTTTATTTCCACCAGTGGCTTCAACTGAGCCTCTATTGATCAGAAACGGGAGCGAACCATGAGCGATCCAAAAGAGCAGGCCCGATACGAGTCCATCCTGCTGCGTGTGTTGTGGATGGTGATTTACCTGCTGGTCTGGCAGGTGGCGCAGTTCATCCTGGGCGCGGTGGTATTGGTGCAACTGATCTACCGGCTGATCTATGGCGCGCCCAGTGCCAGCCTGATGAACTTTGGTGACAGCCTGAGCCAGTTCCTGGCGCAGATCGGCCGTTTCGGCACCTTCCACAGCGACCAGAAACCCTGGCCATTCGCTGACTGGCCCACCCCGCGCACGCCGGAAGGTGAAGCGCCTCACGTGGTGGCGCCGGCTCCGCATCCGGTCCGGGACGAGGAGCCCAAGCTATGAAATTGTGGGTATTGCGTCATGGGGAAGCCGAGCCATATGGTGCCCGTCCCGACCCTGAGCGGGCGCTGACCGCTCACGGTCGCGAAGAAGCACTGCGCAGTGCCGCCGCGCTGATCGGCCAGCCGCTGAGCGCCATTTATGCCAGCCCGTACCTGCGCGCCCAACAGACCGCCCAACTGGTGCGCGAAGCCTTGGGCTTCGCGCCTGAGTTGATCACTGTTGATTGGCTCACGCCGGAAACCCGCCCGCAAAAAGTCCTGGAACAGCTGGTTGATCAGGGCGACGTGCTGCTGGTCAGCCATAACCCGCTGGTGGGCAGCCTGCTGGGCTTTCTGCAACACGGTCACCTGCAACAACCCGAACAGGTTAAAACGGCTGGCCTGGCCGAGCTGGAGGGTGACCTGCCGCTGGCCGGGGCGATGCAGCTCAAGGGCATTCAGCATCCCTGAGAGGTCTCTGGTCGCAGGGTTGAGCACAACAAAAAACATAAAGGAAGGACAACGATGAGTCTGTGGCGCACCACCCCCAACATCGAGCAACTGAACGCCGCCGGTAAAAACACCATCAGCGAAGTGCTGGACATTCGTTTCGAATCTTTCGACGACGAGTCCCTGACCGCCAGCATGGTGGTCGATCACCGCACCCACCAGCCATTCGGCCTGTTGCATGGCGGTGCATCGGTGGTGCTGGCTGAAACGGTCGGGTCCATGGCGGCCTATCTGTGCGTGGACACCAGCAAGTTCTATTGCGTGGGCCTGGAGATCAATGCCAACCACTTGCGCGCTGTGCGCAGCGGTCGGGTGACGGCCACGGCCCGGATGGTCCATCTGGGCCGCACCACCCAGGTCTGGGATATCCGCCTGACCAACGACGAAGGCAAAGTCAACTGCGTGTCGCGCCTGACCATGGCCGTGGTGCCGCTGGGTGAACAGCCGCCGGCGCGTTGACGCTCTAGCTGGACGCAATCCTGCGGTGAGGGATCTTCTGTGGGAGTAAGGCTTGCCCACGATGGTGTCGACGCGCAACACCTGATCCACCCCAGCGCCTGCATCGCGGGCAAGCCTTGCTCCCACACGTCTCCTTCGCCACATGGGGCAGTGCTTACAGCTAGATAGCCCCATAGCCCAAGCCCGACTGTCATCATTGCTGTCAGTTACGGTCATTGCCGCGCCACCGGGATGTGCGGACAATCGGTTCCAGTTTCCCCATGGATCCACTGTCATGTCGCAACAGGTGTTTTTCGCCCACGCCAATGGTTTTCCCTCGGCCACTTACGGCAAGCTGTTCGCCGCGCTGGCGCCGCAGTACGAGGTCGCGCATCTGGAATTGCACGGCCATGACCCGCGTTTTCCGGCAGACGATAACTGGCACAACCTGGTGGACGAGCTCATTCATCACCTGGAACAACAACCTGAACCGGTGTGGGGCGTCGGCCATTCCCTGGGTGGCGTTCTGCATCTGCATGCCGCATTGCGCTGTCCACAGTTATATCGTGGCGTGGTAATGCTCGATTCGCCGGTGCTGACCCGCGCCGATCAGTGGGTGATCCTGGCCGCCAAGCGCCTGGGGTTCATCGATCGTCTGACTCCAGCGGGACGGACGTTGGGCCGGCGTGAAGAGTTCGCTGACCTGGAGTCGGCCCGGCAGTATTTTTCCGCCAAGACGCTGTTCCGCGGGTTTGACCCGGAATGCTTCGACGCCTACCTGCAACATGGCTTGCAGCAAGTCGGCGACCGCTTGCGGCTGCGCTTCGATCCGGCCACGGAGATCAGCATTTACCGCGGCGTGCCGCACACCAGTCCCGGCCGGGCCCGTATGCTCAAAGTGCCGCTGGCGGTGGTGCGCGGTCGGCAGAGTCGCGTGGTGATGCGCCATCACACCCGTTCGGTGGGTCGAATGCCCCATGGTGAATCCCTGAGCATGCCCGGCGGCCACATGTTTCCCCTGGAACGTCCGCAGGACACGGCCAGGTTGCTCAAGGATCTCTTTCAGCGCTGGGAAGGGCGCAGCTTATGAGTGGGGTTGAAGAAGTCCGTCTGAGCCTGCCCCACATTGAACTGGCGGCCCACCTGTTCGGGCCGGAGGATGGCCGGCCGGTCATCGCCTTGCACGGTTGGCTGGACAATGCGAACAGCTTCGCCCGGCTGGCTCCACGGCTTGAGGGCCTGCGGGTCATTGCACTGGACATGGCCGGTCACGGTCACTCCGGGCATCGCCCACCCGGTGCTGGCTATGCCCTGTGGGACTATGCCCATGATGTGCTGCAAGTCGCCGAACAACTGGGCCTGGCGCGTTTCGCCCTGCTGGGGCATTCCATGGGCGCCATCGTCTCGCTGGTGCTCGCCGGAGCCTTGCCCGACCGGGTCACGCACCTGGGGCTGATCGACGGGGTGATCCCTCCCACGGACAAAGGCGACAACGCCGCCGAGCGCATGGGCATGGCCCTGCAGGCGCAGCTGGATTTGCAACAAAAACGAAAACCGGTCTACAAAACCCTCGACCGGGCCATTGAGGCCCGCATGAAAGGCCTGGTGGCGGTCAGTCGCGAAGCCGCCGAATTGCTGGCCCAGCGCGGCCTGATGCCGGTGCCGGGAGGGTACACCTGGCGCACCGACAATCGCCTGACCTTGCCATCGCCGCTTCGCCTGACCGATGAGCAGGCCATGGCCTTCGTGGCGCGGGTCGCTTGCCCCGCGCATCTGGTGGTGGCTGCTGACGGCATGCTTGCCCGACACCCCGAGTTGCTGGAGCGTCTACCCTTCAGTCATGAACGGTTGCCCGGCGGTCATCATTTGCACCTGAACGACGAGGCTGGCGCCGCGCTTGTAGCAGACTGTTTCAATCGGTTCTTCACCGTTTCTTGACTTGCGCCTGGCAACTGTCGAGGCTGGGCGGGTTGAAAAAGGGAGACAACCATGACAGATCTCTGTTTAGCGGCCTCGCAGTGCATCGATGACACCGGCCTCACCCCAGAGACCCAGGCCATGCCGATCCGATGAAATTATCCATTCATTCACTCGCCTTGCTTACGCTGGCCTGCTTCAGCCCGGCATCGTTTGCCGCCGATGTTCCCGGCAGCCGGGACCTGGAGCGGGTGCCCCGCATGCCCGACGCGCAAATTGTCGATTACCGGCAAACCACTGACCTGGAGCGGATTTATCCCCTGGGTTCGATCCGCAAGATCAGCGGCCAGTTGCGCTTCGATGGGCAGGTCGATGCCCGTGGCAACACCACGTCGGTGACTTACGAACTGCCGCCGGAACACTCCGCCATCCAGGCCTTTACCGCTGCCCGCGAAGCCTTGCAGAAGCAGGACGCGCAACTGTTGTTCTGGTGCCAGGCTCGTGATTGCGGCGAAAGCAGCCTGTGGGCCAACGAAGTGTTCGGCAATGCCAAGCTCTATGGTGCCGATAACGGTCAGTCTTATCTGCTGCTGCGCCTGGCGCCGCCCGCGGATAACACACTGATTGCGCTGTATGGCATTACTCGCGGCAATCGTAAGGCTTACCTGCATGTCGAGCAGTTCGAGGCAAACGCCTCGCTGGGGAACCTGCTGCCCACATCGGCCACGCTGTTGCGCCAGCTCAAGGACACCGGCGTGCTGGACTTGCCGCGTCTGGTCGGCGAACCGGACGAAACCTGGTTGCGCCTGCTATCCCGGGCGCTGAACCTGGACACGGGTCTTCGAGTCACTGTCGCCGGACCCCAGGCCGAGGCCTGGCGGCAAGCATTGATCGATCAGGGTGTCCGGGCGGCGCGAATGGAGGCCGCCAGGGGCGATGCGGCGGGCCTGCATCTTGAGCTGCTGCGTTAAGCTGTTTCGGGTGACGTGCTTCACGCCGTCAGCCCGGCCCTGTTTTTTTTTCGAGACCTGACATGCTCAATAACGATCGGCTGTTGGTGCAGATCCTGCTCCTGGTGTTGTTCGGTGCAAGCTTCTGGGTGATGGCTCCGTTCTGGTCGGCGCTGTTCTGGGGCGCGGTGCTGGCGTTTGCCAGTTGGCCGCTGATGCGCCTGTTGACCCGCTGGGTCAATGGTCGTGAGTCGCTGGCGGCGGCTTTGCTGACCGTAGGCTGGATGGTGCTGGTGGCGGTGCCGCTGGTGTGGCTGGGCTTCAACCTGGCTGATCATGTACGCGACGCCACGGCATTTATCAAGAACGTGCAGGTCGATGGCCTGCCTGATCCCCCGGTATGGCTGGCGGGCTTACCGCTGGTGGGGGGGCGGTTGGTGGGCATCTGGAACAGCATCGATCAGCAAGGTGCAGCCATGATGGTGTCCGTCAGGCCGTACCTGGGTCAGGTCGGCAACTGGCTGCTGGCTCGCAGTGCCCAAATCGGCGGTGGCATTCTCGAACTGACCCTGAGCATTGTGTTTGTGTTCTTTTTCTACCGTGACGGCCCGCGTCTGGCGGTGTTCGTGCACGGGTTGCTGGAGCGTCTGATCGGCGACCGTGCCGGTTACTACATCGAACTGGTGGCCGGTACGGTGCAGCGTGTGGTCAACGGCGTGATCGGCACCGCGGCGGCCCAGGCGGTGCTGGCGCTGATTGGTTTCCTGATCGCTGGCGTACCGGGGGCATTGGTGCTGGGCATCGTCACCTTCCTGCTCAGCCTGATTCCCATGGGGCCGCCCCTGGTCTGGATCCCCGCCACGGCGTGGCTGGTGTGGAAGGGCGAATACGGGATGGCGGTGTTCCTGGGGATCTGGGGCACCTTCATCATCAGCGGTGTGGACAACGTGCTCAAACCCTACCTGATCAGCCGTGGCGGAAACCTGCCGTTGGTGATCGTATTGCTGGGGGTGTTCGGTGGCTTGATTGCCTTCGGCTTCATCGGACTGTTCATTGGCCCGACCCTGCTGGCGGTGGCCTACAGCTTGCTGACGGACTGGAGCAAGAGCCAGGCGCGATAACCTCACTCCTGAGACCAGCACCAACCTTTTTGTAGTGAGGGGATAGATCCCCTCGCCACCAATGGGCTTCGATCCAGCAGGCAAGCCTGGCTCTGAAAAACCAGGCTTGCCGGTCAATCACGTCGCCACGTTCAGGTATTTCCCCACGGGGGCGACATCATCCAGCGAGTATTGTCGACTGAGGTTGGCGATCATCCTGTTCAGCGCTTCACTGACATTGGTCTGGTCGGTGGAGCTGTCGCTGGTGCGGTTGGCCTGTACCGCGCTGGTCAGTTCGCTGGTGTCGGTGTTGCTCTGACCATCGGCGTCGAGCTGGCTGAACAACGCCTCACTGGAGGCCTGTTGTGGCGGTGGCGGGGGGAGGCTGGCGGCGAGTTCGTCGAGGCTGACGGTACCGTCTTCATTCTCGTCCAGGGCCGAGAACAGTTCCTGGCTGTCGGCAGTGCTGCCGGCGCTCGCCAGACCATTGCTCAGCTCCTCGCTACTTACCTCGCCATCACCGTCGGCGTCCAGGGCGCTGAGCAGCGCATCGGCCAGTTCGGTCGTCGGCGCCTGGTCCCGTGGCGGCGGAGGCGGTGGCGCCATCGCGGCTATCTCATCACTGCTCAGGTCGCCGCTACTGTCGCTGTCCAGGTCGCTGAAATTGTCGCTCAGGCTGACCAGGATGCCGTCGTCACTCTTCTGCGACAGGGCCGTGCTCAATTCTTCCTGATCGACCGAGCCGTCGGCGTTGCTGTCGAGTTTGCTGAGCAGCTCCTTTTGAAACTGCTGGCTGCGGGCACTGCTGGTCGCGGTACTGCTGGTGCTGGTATAGGGCGAGTAACTGCTGACGCTACCGATCATGGGCGCTCTCCTTGGGCTGGAATGCCGGTGGGTGCACCGGCTTATGCAGCGTCGGCGGGGCAGTTGTCGTGGGTGTGTGGAGTTTGTACCGGCGGGTGTACAAACTCAGTCCCCGACGCGGCTCCCACATGGGATTGAGGTGGTTTCAGGCGCGGGGCAAACGGATCACCGCCGTCAATCCGCCCCCTGGCGTTTCTTCCAGGCTCAATTGCCCGCCCAAGCGTTCGGCGGCTTCCCTGGCGATGGTCATGCCCAGGCCGACACCGCCGGAGTTGCGGTTGCGTGAGCCTTCCAGGCGATAGAAGGGCTCGAACACTGCTTCGCGTTTATCCGCCGCAATCCCGGGGCCGTGGTCAATCACCCGAATCACTACCTGGTCGCGCTGGTCTTGCAGCGTAATCAACGCATGGCCGGCGTAGCGCAAGGCATTGTCCATGAGGTTGTTGATACACGAGCGCAACGCCATCGGCTGCACCTGTAACGGCGCGCAACCACCGCTGGCTTGCACGTCGGCACCCTGGTCCTGGGCGTTTTCGCTCAACGATTCCACTAACGCCTGCACGTCCATCCATTGCAGCGCTTCGCTGGTGCGTTGCTCGTGCAGGTAGGTGAGGGTGGCGTCGAGCATGCCAATCATATCGTTCAGGTCCTGACGCATCTGGCCCTGCAGCTTGATGTCATCGATCTGTTCCAGGCGCAGCTTGAGTCGTGAAAGCGGAGTGCGCAGGTCATGGGATACCGCACCGAGCATGCGCGAACGCTGCTGCACCTGCTCGCGAATTCGCTGTTGCATGAGGTTGAACGTATGGGCAGCCTGGCGGGCCTCCCGAGGGCCGGTTTCTTCCAACGGTGGGCTGTCGAGGTTTTCGCTCAGGCGTTCGGCGGCATCGCTCAGGCGTTGGATAGGCCGGGTCAGCAGTTTGGCGCCGTACCAGGCGGCGACGATCAGGCACACAAACTGAAACGTCAGCGGTACTACCGGCCCACCGAACCATGGGCGCGCAGGGCGGTTGGGTGGAGGACCCGTGGGCCCAGGGTGCTGGCCTTGTCGGGAAAATTCGGGGGGTGGCCCCAAAGGCGGTTTGTCGTATTGAGAAAACCAGGCAAAGGCCAACAGGTGCGCCAGGACGATCGCCAGTAACAGGACGCCAAACAGGCGGCCGAACAAGGTGTCGAGGCGCAAGCGCATCAGCCGATGTCCCGGGCGTCGAACAGGTAGCCTTCGCCGCGCACGGTCTTGATCAGTTGCGGCGCCTTGGGGTCGTCACCCAGCTTTTGGCGCAGGCGCGACACCAGCAGATCGATGCTGCGGTCGAACGCCTCGATGGAGCGCCCACGGGCGGCGTCCAGCAACTGTTCGCGGCTCAGTACCCGGCGCGGTCGTTCGATGAATACCCACAACAGCCGGAACTCGGCGTTGGACAGCGGCACCACCAGCCCGTCGGCGGAGATCAACTGGCGCAGTACGCTGTTGAGTCGCCAGTTATCGAAGCGAATATTGGCCCGTTGCTCGGTGCGGTCGTCGCGTACCCGGCGCAGGATCGTCTGGATCCGCGCCACCAGTTCCCTGGGTTCGAACGGCTTGGCCATGTAATCGTCGGCGCCCAGTTCCAGGCCGATGATGCGGTCGGTGGGCTCGCACCGGGCGGTGAGCATCAGGATCGGGATGTCCGATTCGGCGCGCAGCCAGCGACACAATTGCAGGCCGTCTTCGCCCGGCAGCATCAGGTCGAGCACAACCACGTCGAAATGCTCGGCCTGCATCGCCCGGCGCATGGCCGCGCCATCGTTCACGCCGCTGGCGCGTATGTTGAAACGGGCCAGGTAGTCGATCAGCAGCTCGCGGATCGGCACATCGTCATCGACGATCAACGCCCGGGTACTCCAGCGCTTGTCATCGTCGGGCGCTTTTTGATCGTCAGAATTTGCAACAGGGGTGTTCTGCATGGATGCATCATCTGCCAGATAGGCTGCCAACCGCAAAGAAGGCGGCGAGGTTGAGGCTTCAGCATAGGCTTCGTGCCGCTAGGCGTGAAGCGCTGAAAGGACGGGGGTGCGGCGCCAGACGGTAGCGTGCCGGCGTGTTGTGCGCGTGTCATGAGTGTATCGACTTCGACACAAAGGCCGGCATCGTCCATGCTGTCCGGGCGCGATGAGGATTTACCGATCATCGGGTCCCGCACGGGCGCTGGTTCCGCTACAATGCGCGCCGATTTCGACTTGCCTGAGAGCCCACTCATGTCCGCCTGCCAGACGCCCATCATCGTTGCCTTGGATTTCCCTACCCGTGACGCCGCCCTGAAGCTGGCCGACCAGTTGGACCCCAAGCTGTGCCGGGTCAAAGTCGGCAAGGAGCTGTTCACCAGTTGCGCTTCGGAAATTGTCGGGACCCTGCGTGACAAGGGTTTTGAAGTATTCTTGGATTTGAAATTCCACGATATTCCCAATACCACCGCCATGGCCGTCAAGGCGGCCGCCGAAATGGGGGTGTGGATGGTCAACGTGCATTGCTCCGGCGGCCTGCGCATGATGGCGGCCTGCCGTGAAGTGCTGGATCAGCGCAGCGGGCCGAAGCCGTTGCTGATCGGCGTGACCGTGCTGACCAGCATGGAGCGCGAGGACTTGGCCGGTATCGGCCTGGATATCGAGCCTCAGGAACAGGTGCTGCGCCTGGCGGCGCTGGCGCAGAAGGCTGGCCTGGACGGTCTGGTCTGCTCGGCCTTGGAGGCCAGCGCCCTGAAAGCGGCGCACCCGTCGCTGCAACTGGTGACGCCGGGGATTCGCCCGGCGGGCAGCGCCCAGGACGATCAACGCCGCATCCTGACCCCGCGTCAGGCACTGGATGCCGGTTCCGACTACCTGGTGATCGGCCGACCGATCAGCCAGGCGGCTGATCCGGCCAAGGCACTGGCGGCGGTAGTCGCCGAACTGGCCTGATCAGACCTGAAGATCCCTTGTGGGAGCGGGCTTGCTCGCGAAAGCGGTGTGTCAGTTGGCAAAAATGGCCCCTGACAATCCGCCTTCGCGAGCAAGCCCGCTCCCACAGGTGTTTTTGTGACTAGACCTTCAATACCAACTTCCCGAAATTCTCCCCACTGAACAATTTGGTCAGCGTCTCGGGGAATGTCTCCAGTCCTTCAACGATGTCTTCCTTGCTCTTGAGCTGCCCCTTGGCCATCCAGCCGGCCATTTCCTGTCCGGCGGCGGCGAACTGAGAGGCGTAGTCCATGACCACGAAGCCTTCCATGCGCGCCCGGTTGACCAGCAGCGACAGGTAGTTGGCCGGGCCTTTCACCGCTTCTTTGTTGTTGTACTGGCTGATGGCACCGCAGATCACTACGCGGGCCTTGAGGTTCAAGCGGCTGAGCACCGCATCGAGGATGTCGCCGCCGACGTTATCGAAGTACACATCCACGCCTTTGGGGCATTCGCGCTTGAGACCGGCATGGACGTCTTCATTCTTGTAGTCGATGGCGCCATCGAAGCCCAGTTCATCGATCAGGAATTTGCATTTGTCGGCCCCGCCGGCGATGCCCACCACGCGGCAACCTTTGATCTTGGCGATCTGCCCGGCGATGCTGCCCACCGCACCGGCGGCGCCCGAGAGCACTACTGTCTCGCCGGCCTTGGGCGCGCCCACGTCCAACAGGGCGAAATAGGCGGTCATGCCGGTCATGCCCAATGCTGACAAGTAGCGCGGTAATGGCGCCAGTTTCGGATCGACCTTGTAGAAACCTCGCGGCTCGCCGAGGAAATAATCCTGCACACCCAGCGCACCGTTGACGTAGTCACCGACCGCGAAGGCCGGGTTGTTCGAGGCGACTACCTGGCCTACGCCCAAGGCGCGCATCACTTCTCCAATGCCTACCGGCGGGATGTAAGACTTGCCTTCGTTCATCCAGCCGCGCATGGCCGGATCCAGGGACAGATATTCGTTCTTCACCAGAATCTGGCCGGCTGCCGGCTCGCCGACCGGTACTTGCTGATAGGTGAAAGTCTCGCGGGTCGCAGCGCCTACCGGGCGTTTGGCGAGCAGGAACTGGCGATTGGTCTGGGCAGTCATGGCTGGCACTCAAGATGAATGAAGCCTTGTTGATAGACCTTCGAAGCGTTTGTCGCAAGGTTTGCTGATGCAGCGAATGCAGTTTGATCGAGCCCAGTGATAATGGCGCCGGGGCTGTTATCACTGGCACCCATGAATACTCAAACGGCAATTGGATAGTGCTGCCGCATCGTCCGGACCTGTGACTAGACTGGCGTCATCTCCCGCACTCTTCGAGGATTTGACAATGAGCATGACGTTTTCCGGACAGGTCGCCGTGGTCACGGGCGCAGCCGCGGGCATTGGCCGTGCGACCGCCCAGGCATTTGCGGCAGAGGGCCTGAAAGTGGTGGCGGCCGACCTGGACGTGGCGGGCGGCGAAGGCACAGTGCAGTCGATTCGCGAGGCGGGCGGTGAAGCGCTGTTCGTGCGCTGCGACGTAACGCTGGAAAGCGACGTGCAGAACCTGATGAGCGAAGTAATCAATGCCTATGGCCGGCTTGATTACGCCTTCAATAACGCCGGGATCGAAATCGAAAAGGGCAAGCTGGCCGACGGCACCCTCGATGAGTTCGACGCCATCATGGGCGTCAATGTGAAGGGCGTCTGGCTGTGCATGAAGTATCAATTGCCTTTGCTGCTGGCCCAAGGGGGCGGTGCCATCGTCAATACCGCCTCGGTGGCGGGTCTGGGGGCGGCGCCGAAGATGAGCATTTATGCAGCGTCCAAGCACGCGGTGATCGGCCTGACCAAATCGGCGGCGATTGAATACGCCAAGAAGAAAATCCGCGTGAACGCGGTTTGCCCGGCGGTAATCGACACCGACATGTTCCGTCGTGCCTATGAAGCGGATCCGAAAAAAGGTGAGTTCGCCAACGCCATGCACCCGGTAGGACGCATCGGCAAGGTCGAGGAGATCGCCAGCGCGGTGCTGTATTTGTGCAGCGATGGCGCTGCATTCACCACCGGTCATTCATTGGCGGTGGACGGCGGCGTCACGGCTTTCTGAAGAACGTTGTATTTAGCGTGTAGGACTAGGCCCGCACTCGTTGTGGGCTTTTTCTTTGGGGGTTAAAAATGCCCCGTGTCAGCCCCTGAATGTGTTTCAAAGGGTGAGAATCGACCGTTTTGGCGACGTTGTCGTACATCGTCCAGAGACGGCCTGTGCTTAACTGTTTCCAGAGATAAAACAGTTGCTTAGGAGCTTGGTTACTCATGGAGTTGAGAATCGACCGGCAGGCCCTGGTGCCTGTCGTGCAGCAAATTGTCGACGCGCTGGCCGGCTGGATTCGACAGGATGCGGTGCAACCGGGAACCCGACTGCCCTCCATTCGCCAATTGGCCCGGGAGAATTTGCTCAGTCAGTCCAGTGTCAACGAGGCGTGTGAACGCCTGGTGGCCCAAGGGGTGTTGGCGGCGCGCCATGGTTCGGGTTTTTTTGTCGCGCCGCCTCCGTCGTCCAGCTACGAGCCCTCCGACAAAGACTGGCTGGAAGACACGCAGATCACCCAGGAAAGCGTGCCCCATAGTTCGCAGTGGGAACTGACGCTGGGCTGTGGCGGGCTGCCCGAGAGTTGGCGCGAAAGCGATGATCTGGGCTACGCGATCCGTCAGGTCACCCGCACCGATATGGCAGGGCTGTTCAGTTACAGTACGCCGATGGGGCTGCCCGCTCTGCGGGAGCAACTGTCCAGGCGCCTGAAACAATTCAATATCCACGCCGATAAAAACCTGATCCTGACCACCACGGGCGCGACCCACGGTCTGGACCTGATTGTGCGCACACTGCTTGAGCCTGGATGCTGCGTTGTGGTGGAGAGTCCGGGGTATTCGAAGCTGTTCGACCTGCTCAGGTTTCATGGCATCGACATGATCGAACTGCCCAGGACTCCGCGCGGCCCGGACGTCGATGCACTCCAATGTCTCTTGGCGACGCATCGGCCCAGCGCTCTGTTCGTCAACAGCGCCTGCCACAACCCGACCGGCAGCAGCCTGGCCCCGGTCGTGGCCCAGCAACTGCTGCAACTGGCGAAAAAGCACGCCATGTTGGTGGTCGAAGACGATGTCTATGCCGACTTCCAGAACTCAACCCGGACCCGACTGGCAGCGCTGGATACCGACGTGGTGTACGTGGGCAGCTTCTCGAAAACCCTGAGCAGCTCATTGCGAGTCGGTTTCGTCGTGGCCGGATCGTCTGTCATCGCACGCTTGAGGGACGTCAAGGGCATTACCAGCATGGGCAGTTCACGCTTCTGTGAGTCAGTGCTGGCCAATCTTCTGGCCAGCGGCGCCTATCGCAAACTGGTCCAGCGTCAGCGCCAGCGTTTGAGTGCCGACATGGCAGCGGTGTTGCAGGTGCTGGAGGATGCGGATTGGGAAGTCTTTGGCCGGCCGGCCGGCGGGCTGTTCATTTGGGCGCGTCCACCGTTATGCGACTACGCTGCATTGCAGCGCTTGGCCAAGCGGTTCGGTGTGGTGCTTTCTTCTCGTACAGCGTTCAGCCCGTCGGGTGCTGTCAGCGACTGGCTGCGGATCAACGTGGCCCACGCCTGCGATTCGAGGGCCCAGGCATTCTTCCGCGCGGCGGCTCTGGATCGACCTCAATTGTCCTGAAAACGACGGCGCTGTAGCTTTTTGCCATTATTCCGACGCCAGCATCTTGTGTTACAGGGCATCTCGTTGCGAATCTGCAATCAACACACACTGGCAGAGGACTGGGCGCAATGATTTCGGCCGTGCAAAGACGTTTTGCCAACCTGGGTATGGCAAAGAAACTGGGCCTGGGGTTTGTCCTGGTGCTGCTGCTTACCGCCGTGGTGGCGGCCATCGGTGTCTGGTCCCTGCAGACCATCAGCTATCGTTTCGATGGCCTGAAACAGATGTCATCCCTCAATAGCGGCTTGCTCAAGGTCCGCCTGCTTGAGCAGGAATACGCCTTGCGCTCGGACCCGAAAACGGTCGATGCCTTGCGGCTGGGCGTGGACGGACTGATTGCCCAGGCCAACGAGCTCAAGGCGCAATCGGCGGCCAACGTGCCGGTGATGAACGACGTGGAGCAAGCCTTGGCGGCTTATCGCAAGGCGTTCGACGAATTCGTCGAGTTGAGCCAGAGCAAGGATCTGGCACTGGAAATGGCCAGTTGGTCAGTGTCCAGCGTTGCCAATAACCTGGATGTGCTGCAAGCGGGCCTGGCAGATGATGGCGCTTATACCCTGAAAGAGTCCGAAGGCAAGGAGGGCGGCGAGTTCATCGAGCAAGCCAATCAGGTCAGCGAAGTGTCACGGTTGATGTTGCAGGCCATGAACGAAGCGCGGGTACGCCTGGATCAAAGCCGCAAAGGTTCTGAAGAGGGCGGGCAGGGCACTATCGAACAGGCCGAGCAAGCCATGAAGCAGGCCGAGGTGCTCAAGACCGCCGTCAAGGACCCGGGATACCAGACCGTGCTTAACGAAGTGGCCGGGCATATCGCTGGTTTCAACGAAAAACTCGCTGAATACACCGGCCTGCTGGCCCAGGAGAAAATCGTCTACCAGCAACTGCACGAGCGTGCCTCCCAGGTAGTGGAGCGGGTTGACCAGGCTTACACCGCCGAGGATGGTGCCATGCAGACGGAACTGAAGAAGAATTCGCTGCTGATCATCGGCTCGTCGGCCCTGGCGCTGCTGGTGGGACTGATTGCGGCCTGGGTCATTACCCGGTTGATCGTCGGGCCGTTGCGCAGCGTCATCCGTGTTGCACAGCAGATTGCCTCGGGCGACTTGAGTGCAACGGTGCAGGTGACGCGCCAGGATGAGATCGGTCAACTGATGCTCGCCATGCAACAGATGGGGGCGGGCCTGAGCAGTATCGTCAGCGGTTTGCAGGCCGGTATCGAACAGTTGGCCAACTCCGCCCAATCGCTGTCGGCCGTGACCGAGCAGACCAACCTGGAGGTCAGCAGCCAGAAGGAGGAGACCGAACAGGTCGCCACGGCCATGAACCAGATGACCGCCACCGTGCACGACGTGGCGCGCAATGCCGAAGAGGCGGCCCAAGCGGCCCAGACCGCCGACGATAAGGTTGAAAGCGGTCAGCAGGTGGTGCGTCAGAGCATGGTGCGCATTGAACAATTGGCCGACTCGGCCACTTCAGCCAGCAGCAGTATCGAAAGCCTCAGCGCTGAGATCCAGAACATTGGCACGGTGTTGAGCGTGATCAAGAGCGTGGCTGAGCAGACCAACTTGCTGGCGCTCAATGCGGCCATCGAAGCGGCCAGGGCCGGTGAGCAGGGCAGGGGCTTTGCGGTGGTGGCCGATGAAGTGCGGGCCTTGGCCAAGCGCACGCAACAGTCCACCGAGGAAATCGAACGCCTGGTGAGCGCCTTGCGCTCAGCAGCCCAGACCTCCGTGCAGCAGATCCAGAGCAGTGGCGAGCTGGTGAAGATGGCGGTCAGTGATGCCCTGCAAACCGAAAGCGCCCTGGGGAGCATTGCGGCGGCGGTGTCGCTGATCCAGCAGATGAACCAGCAGATCGCGGCGGCGGCCGAGCAACAGAGTTCGGTGGCTGAAGAGATCAACCGCAGTGTCACCAGCATCCGCGCCAGTGCCGATCAATCTTCCCTGGCGATGCAGGGCAATGCCGCGTCGAGCATTGAGCTGGCGCAGCTAGGGGTTGAGCTCAAGGGGATGGTGGGGCATTTCAGGCTGTGAGCTGTCGACGGACCCTGTGTAGCGAGGGGATAAATCACCTCGCTACACAGGAGTCAGGCTTGAGAGCCTAACCCGAATATCAGTCGTAAACCTTCTTCTTCTTCCACTCGTCGTTTACTTCGGCGTCCTTCAGCCCTTCGGTCAACTGGTTGACTTCGCCTTCGACCGGCTGGGTGCTGGCCAGAACCATGGCATTGGCGCGGGCCAGGAGTTTTTCCAGGTAGTCCAGTTGTTCGGCATAGACCTGCGGTTCCTGTTGCTTGCGCAGGTACTGCACACCCCGTTCGAACGCCAGGCGGGCCTGCCCCGGTTGTTCTTGCTGCAAGGCGTGTTGGCCGAGATTATTGAAGAACTCGATGTGCAACAGCACCAGGATGTGTCGCACTTCGCGGATCCAGCGCTTGGCTTCGTTGGGCGGCAGGAAACCATCCTGGGCGGCGCGGGTAATCTGACCATGAAGGGCCTCGAGCAGAAACCGCACATCCTTGGCCTTGGCTTCGGTCTGGATCGGTGCCGGTGGGTTGTTCACCGGAATCGATTCACCCTGTGCGGCCAGCGCATTCAGTTCGTCCAGGCGCGCCTTGACCGCCGTATTGGTTTTCTCCAGGTTCAGCAGGCGCTGACAGACGTTGATCTCAAGACGCGTGATCAACAGCTTCAGGGCCGGGGTCATCAATTGTCCGGGAAAGGTCTCGGTGAGCTCGCCACAACGACGTAAACGGTCGTTGAGTTCAATCTTGGTACGGGCCTTTTCCAGCTTGTTGTTTTCCACCACATGGTTCATGTAGCCAATGGCGATCAACAGTGCGATCCCGGCTACGACGAGCAGGGTGATCATGAGTGGTGTCACCGGTAAGACCTCTTTATTGGGGTTCGCATATCAAGAGTGTAGTGGCTTGGCTTTTAAGCGCATAGGCCTGTGCGATGCGATTAGACAGGCGTGGCACTGCGTATGGAAGTACGGCGAATATGGATGCACATTGCCACTATTTGTCGGACACGACTATAACGTCTTGGCGGATGACAGAATATAGGCGCCAGAGACCGGACGGGCAAAATGTGCGAACAGCCCCTAAACCGGGCGAAGTCATTGATTTAAATAAATTTATATCTGGGGGTTGACGACCCAGCAATCCATCCATAGAATGCGCGCCACTTACAGCGTAAAGCACTTAGCCAAACGCGATAAGCAGTGAATGTTGTACGTGTGTCCCCTTCGTCTAGTGGCCTAGGACACCGCCCTTTCACGGCGGTAACAGGGGTTCGAGTCCCCTAGGGGACGCCAATGCGGGAATAGCTCAGTTGGTAGAGCACGACCTTGCCAAGGTCGGGGTCGCGAGTTCGAGTCTCGTTTCCCGCTCCAATTTTAAACAGCGTTGCCTTCGGGCAGGGCTGAGTGAAACCAGAACCGATATCTTCGGGTACGGATCTGGGCACTGGAACACACACCATGTGTTCCGGGCAGCGTGTCCCCTTCGTCTAGTGGCCTAGGACACCGCCCTTTCACGGCGGTAACAGGGGTTCGAGTCCCCTAGGGGACGCCATTTGCGGGAATAGCTCAGTTGGTAGAGCACGACCTTGCCAAGGTCGGGGTCGCGAGTTCGAGTCTCGTTTCCCGCTCCAAATTCAAAAAAACGCCGCTCATTGAGCGGCGTTTTTTTTCGTCCGTGAAAAAGCGTGCTTCAATCTTCGAGGCTCTCCACCAGGCTCTCAAGTGCGTCTGCGCGCTCGTTTTCCGGCAGATCGGGAGCGGGAATCATTGTTCGCATCTGCCGCGCCAGGCGGTATTCACTGGGTGTGCAGTTGGCGTACTGCTTGAAGGCGCGGGCGAAGTAGGAGGGATCCTTGAACCCGGCCTCATAGCCGATGCTGGTGATAGGCATCTGGCTATTGTCGAGCAGTTCCTTGGCAAAGCTCATGCGTTTGTTCAGCACGTAATCGGTGAAGCCAAGCCCGTTGGCTTCCTTGAACACACGGCTGAAGCGAAACGTGGTCATACCGCATCGCTTGGCCAGGTCCCGCTGATCGATGCTGTCGCGAAAATGTTGGTCGATGTACAGCATGATATGGCTCAGGGCCTGGTGTTTCTGGTGCCCCGAGGTCAGGCGGATGCTGTCTGGCAGGGTTGGCGCGTGGTCGATCAACGAAGTCTTGCGCGGGCCACAGGTGTGGCGGCGTAACTCGCATAATTGCACCAGGGCAGTCAGGTAGCGCTTCCTCTCTGTGGCTGACAGGGGCAGTACCATGTATTCCCACACACTCGAGCGCATGGCCCAGACGGCCAGTTCTTCGGAGTGCTGCACGGTGAACATGGTGATGGGAGTGGCAGGGACGGTGCGTTTGATCTCCAGCAACCGCCTCAGGCCCGGCGTATCCGGGCGATCGAAATGGATGCAGATCATGTCCGCCTGTTCCCCGCCGGGCAGCAGGGCATCTTTTGCCTGGGTGCAGTCGCAAGTGTCCTCGAACTGGCTGACAAGTTCCGGGGTGGACCGATCGTGAGTCAGATCGAACCACAACAGCTTTGGCTTTCTAGTCAGATTCGACGGCATGTGCTTACCACTCAGCGTTGCGACTGCCCTTAAGCTAGCAGTATTGCCAATGTGCCATCACTTCGCCGAATAATTTTTTATAAAAAGCCGGTTTTTTAAGCGCCGTATGCTCAGAGCGGCAGAGCGCGAATCGTTGCGAGTTGCAATCGCAAGGCATGCCTAGCTCCCCCCGCAAAATAATCCTAGCGATGTGCAAAATCCTCCTAACGGCTATCCCCACCCGCTGACTAGGGTTGCATCAGGCAGTTGCAAATGTACTGCCTCTGAAAACAACCCTGATGAGGTGCGCAAAATGACTCTTCAAACAATCAAGGCTTCGGTGCTGAAGTTCGCCAAAGATGAAGACGGCCTGACCATTGTGGAATACGCCGTGGCCGGTGGGTTGATTACGGTGTTGGTGGCCGCCGCCTTCGTTCTTCTGGGCGGTGCCGTGAATACCAAGATCCGCGCGCTGTGCCAGGCCGTCAACGGCAACGTTGCCTGCTGATAGCGATAACTGCGCGGGGACACGGCAGCTTTCAAGGAAGCCTCGCTTGCGACTCTTTTGCTGTGAGTACAACGAATCACTAAATGGACTTGGCGTTGTCCCCGACAACTCAGTTCATGGCGTTACAACCTTTATTCAAAGGTGAGGTGAAAAAAATGACTCTGCACACAATAAGAACTTCGATCAGCCGGTTCGCCAAAGATGAAGATGGCCTGACCATTGTTGAATACGCCGTCGCGGGAGGTTTGATCACGGTGTTGGTGGCGGCAGCCTTCGTTCTTCTGGGCGGCGCGGTGGACACCAAGATCCGTGCGCTGTGCCAGGCCGTCAACGGCAACGTGGCCTGCTAACGATAACTGCAACAGGGAGACGCGCCATGTCCATGGAATTGCTGGTGTCGACGGTGCTGCTGCTAGGACTGCTGGGTGTGGCGGTGGTGAGCGATTTGCTTCGCCACCGCATCCCCAACACGCTGGTCCTGTTGGGCCTGGCCTTGGGTTTGGCCGGTCAGACTTATACAGGCGGGATCAGCGGAACGGGCGACAGCCTGCTGGGCATGCTGGTCTGTTTTGCGCTGTTTTTGCCCATGTATGCGGTGGGTGGCATGGCCGCCGGAGACGTCAAGTTGATGGCCATGGTGGGCAGTTTCCTGCCGGTTCATTACGCATTGTGGGCTGCGCTGTTCAGCCTGATTGCTGGTGGCGTGTGCGGTTTTCTGATCGTGCTGGCCCGCGGTCAGTTGCTCCAGACCCTCCAGCGTTACTGGCTGATTGTGCGGGCCCAGGCTTACCTGGCACCTACCGCGGATGAAGTGGCCGGCAAACCTTTTCCTTATTCGATCGCGATCCTGATCGGCACCTTGAACAGCGTCTACTGGCAGCTGATTGCCGATGGCTGGGGAGTCTAGTCATGCACGTCATCAACGATAGTGATGCCTACCCCAGTGAACGGGAAGCGGTGCAACGCCTGGCACCTCAGCCATGCACGATTCAAGACACCGGCCTGAGCGACAGTTTTCTCGGCGAGCTGGTCTGCAAGCATCTGCACGACGCCGGTGTGTTGGACCTGCCGCGGCTGGTGGAACGCCTGGCGCTGACCGGCGCGGTACTGGAAGAAGTCCTGGCGTTCCTGCGCAAGGACGGTCGTGTCGAAGTGCTCGGCCAGCTCGGGCAAACAAGTGTGCAGGCCTTGCGTTACGGCCTGACCGAACGTGGCCGCAGTGCCGCCCGCGATGCCCTGTCTCGCAGTGGCTATATCGGTGCGGCACCTTTTCCGGTGAGTAGCTATCGGTCCCTGATCAAGATCCAGACCATTCACCATGGGCGTATTACCGCCACCGACATGCAACGGGCCCTGGCCGGCATGGTGCTGTCGCAAGGCATGCTCGATCAGTTGGGTGTGGCACTGAATTCAGGGCGGGCGATCATGATTTACGGCCCGGCGGGCACGGGTAAGACCTATGTCAGCAGTCGTCTTATCCGGCTGTTCGCCGAGGCCATCTGGGTGCCCCATGCCATCGTCATCAATGAGTCGGTGATCGAGATCTATGACCCGCAAGTGCATCAGCGCCTGGATGACAAGAGTCAATCGAACAATCTGATGCTTAATGAAGGCATCGACCGTCGGCTGCTGTGCTGCAAACGCCCGATTGTCATCACGGGCGGCGAGTTGAACATGGAGCAGCTGGACGTTCGCTATGACCCCTTTACTCGCCAATACCAGGCCGCGTTGCAGCTCAAGGCCAGCAACGGCCTGTTCATCATCGATGACATGGGACGCCAGCGCATGGCCCCGGCCGAATTGCTCAACCGCTGGATCGTGCCGATGGAAGAAAAGCGCGACTTCATCAACCTGGGCGGCGGTCGCCATTGCGAATTGCCGTTCGATCTGGTCCTGGTGTTTTCCACCAACCTCAACCCCCTGGAACTGGCTGACGAGGCCTTTCTGCGCCGCATTGGCTACAAGGTGCAGTTCGGTTACCTCAAGCCCGAAGAATACGAGCGCATCTGGCGCCAGGAGTGCGAACGTCTGGGCATTCCCCATGACCCGCTGCTGGTGCGCTATGTGCTGCAGCAGCTTTATGCCGGCGAGGGCATGCCGCTGGTGCCTTGCCATCCCCGTGACCTGTTGAACATGGCGCTCGACCGCCAGCGTTACCTGGGCGGTTCCGGGCCCCTGTTGCCGCAAGAGCTGGAATGGGCCTGGCACAACTACTTCGTTCAGCTCGACTTCCTTTGAATCGGAGATACCGACATGAGCTCTCGTACGCTTTCGCTGATTGGCGTTTCCCTGGTAATGGGCCTGGGTGCCGCATGGATGGCTGACTCCTGGCTGAGCGCACGACTTAACGCCAAACCCGATGACCACTTGCGAAGTGTGGTGGTCGCCACCGTACCAATTCCCTTCGGGCAGATGGTCGAGGCCCAACAGGTCACGACCGTGCGCATGCCCATGGATACGATCCCGGACGATGCCTTTGACTCCAGCGAACAGGCCGTGGGCAAGATCGCAACGTTCGACATTCTGCGCGGTGACATCGTGCGGGGCGCGCGTCTGAGTGAGCACCTGGGTGGCAGCACCCTGGCGTCCCTGATCGATCCTGACAAACGCGCCATATCGGTACGGGTCGATGATGTGGTCGGTGTGGGTGGGTTCCTGTTGCCGGGGAACCGGGTCGACGTGCTGGCAACCAAGACCACCAGCGCCGGCAGTAACAACGCCGTGTCCCGGACCATTCTTGAAAACCTGCGGGTGCTGGCGGTGGATCAGACGGCGGGCACCGACAAGACCCAGCCGGTGGTGGTAAGGGCCGTGACGCTGGAAATGTCGGCCACTGAAGCGGAGGCCCTGGTGACTGCGCAGACCGAAGGCAAGTTGCAACTGGCCTTGCGTAACCCGCTGAACCTGGAGAAAAAAACCGTGGTCGTGGCGCCCCCTCCGGCTCCGGTGATGGCGGTGGCGACTGCTGCGGTGCCAAAGCCCGTAGTGCAGCGCAGCCCCAAAGCGCAGGCCAGCGGGATCACGGTGATCCGTGGAGTTGAAAGCAGCGTCGTCAACGTTCACTGAAACGCGTAGAAAAATGCCTGGTCCCTTCGGCCATGGCGATGCCGATCCTCACGTGTCGGCAAACGAGGGCTCGATCATGAATCCCAGTATCCGGCAGCCTGTCACTGCGGCGCCTCGGCGCCAGGAAGGAGCAGTGAGTGTATTGATGGTGATCGCGTTAATGGCGATTTCCATGATGGCGGCATTGGCCCTGGATGGCGGACACATGCTGCTGAACAAGACCCGTCTGCAAAATGCCGTGGATGCCGCGGCCCTGAGCGGCGCCAAGACCCTGAGCCAGGTGACGGGAGGGCTCAACATGGCCAGCACGACTCGGGCCGCTGCCCTGGACACGCTGACACGCAATGCCGACGCTGCGGGCAACGCTGAACTGGCAACCGCTGTCGCCGGCAACCCGGCTGCGTTCGCCGCAGTGGAGTTGGCCAGCAGCGTTTATGGCCCGTTCTCCTATCCCGGGCCGGCGGATGCCAAATACGTGCGAGTGTCGGTGTCCAGCTATCGGTTGAGCGGTTTTTTCTGGAGTTTCGTTCAAACGATGGGCAGTGCCGGCCTGGGCAACAAGGCCGTGGCGGCGATCGCCACCGCAGGCCCCAGCCCGACGGCTCCGTGTGATCTGGCGCCCTTGATGGTCTGCGGCGACACCAGCCAATACGACCCGGCTGCCGGAAATTTCTGGAGTTACCGCTTTGGCGACCTGACGGTGCTGAAGACGGCCGCGGGCAACACGTCGCCCATTGGCCCGGGCAATTTCCAACTGCTCGATTTCGGCTCCGGCGGCAGTGCTGTGCGCGAAGACTTGGCGGGCGGCGGTTCGGTCTGCCGCAGTGTCGGGGACAACGTCCAGACCGCACCGGGCAACAAAGCCGGCCCGACTTCCCAGGGCTTGAACACGCGATTCGGTATCTATAACGGTCCGGTCAGTTCTTCGGACTATCCACCCGACCTGGTCACCACTTCGAGCAACCCGGCGATGACCTATAACGATTCGCTCTCCCAGGCGCAATACAAAGGACAGCCCATTACTTCGAGCAACGGCGATCTCTCGGCCGGCGGCGAGGCAATACTGGACTACAACGACTGGCGAACAGCAGTTGCCGCCTGTGTGGCCGGAGCTGGCAATGGCTGTGAGAGCAACGGGGTTTTCGAACGGCGGATGCTCAAGATCGTGATCGGTGACTGCACCGGCAAACTGAGCGGTTCTACCTCGATTCCCGTCCTGGGTTTTGGCTGCTATTTCGTCGTGCAACCGGTGAATGGCGGAGGTTCGGACTCCATCATCTTTGGCCAGTTCGTCCAGGAATGCGAAGGCGATAATGTGCCCGGCCCCACGCCGGTCAGCGATACCGGGCCGCAGGTCATTCAGCTCTACAAAACCTATCTCAACGGCAGCGGCACTCCGAGCACCGACTCGTAGGAGGCGTCATGAGACTTGCCCATTTCAAACCCGCGCAGGCCCAGCAAGGCGTGGCGCTGGTGGAATTCACCCTGGTGCTGCCGTTGTTGCTGCTGCTGTTGCTGGCTTTTGGCGAGTTCGGCCGCATGCTCTTCCAATACAACGTGCTGCTACAGGCCAGCCGTGATGCCAATCGATTCGTCGCCAGCCAGGCCTGGAATACCACCCTGGGCACCATTGCCCTGAACAACACGCTGCAGACCCAGACGAAAAACGTCGCGGTGTATGGCACCCCGAGCCAGGCCGGCACCGCTGTGGTGGCCGGGTTGACCACGGCTAACGTGGAGGTCGCGGCGGTGGGGGCTGACCATGTGCGTGTCACCATCACCTACACCTTTTGCCCGGTGATTGGAGCGGGCAATTGCGGCGGAACAATTCCCGGTTTTTTCGGCAGTGCCATTGCGCTGGGTATCCCACTGGTCGCGACCACCGTCATGAGGGCGTTGTGATGAACAACAAGCACATGCAAGGCACCTATATCGTGGAGTTCGCCTTCGTTGGCCTGCTGGTGTTCATCCTGCTGTTTGGCGTGGTGGAGATGGGCCGGCTGTATTTCACCGCCAATGCCTTGGATGAGGCCGCGCGGCGCGGCGCGCGTCTGGCGGCGGTGTGCAACATCAACGATCCGGTGGTGTTGCGCCGGGCCATCTTCAACGCCGCGACGGACGCAGGCACCAGCCAATTGATCAGCAGCCTCGCCACCTCGAACCTGGCGCTGACCTATCTGGATGTGAACGGCGCGGTGGTGGCGAACCCCGCCGACACGGTCAGCGCCAACGGCTTTCGCGCTATCCGTTACGTCCAGTTGAGCGTGGAGAACTTTGTTTTCAATCTGTTCATTCCTGGGTTTGGCGTGCCCATTACCTTGCCCACATTCAGGGCGACCTTGCCACGCGAAAGCCTTGGGCGTCATTCCGATTCCGGGGAGATCACACCATGCTGAATACCAGGGAAACTCCACTGTCGACCGTCACCGGCAAAGCCGGGCTGCGGTTACTGATCAGCAGCCGTGACGCTTCGTCCCTGCGCGACTTGCAATGCGTCTGCCAGCGCATGCCTTGCCTGGAAGTGAGCACGCGCCTGGTGAGCAACGGCCATGTCGATCCGCTCTATGGCCTGGAGCGAATGCCCGATCTGCTGTTGTTGCGGGTCAGTCACTTGTGGCGCGAAGAGCTGGCGGCGTTGCTGCAGCGGCCTGCCCATGAGCGTCCACCGATGCTGGTGTGCGGTCTGATGGGCGAGCAGGAAGGCATGCGGCTGGCAATGCAGGCCGGTGCCCGGGACGTGCTGCCCGAGCCTTTCGCCGAGACGGAACTGGTGGCCGCCCTGAATCGTCTGGTTGCGGAGGTCCGCGTCGGCCACGGCGCCGAAGGCAAGCTGGTCGCCGTGATCGGCGCCAAGGGTGGTTCCGGTGCAACGCTGGTGGCCTGCAACCTGGCCCAGCAACTCAGCGCCCAGGCAGGTACCACTCTGCTGCTGGATATGGACCTGCAATTTGGCAGCGTGACCCACTATCTGGATGTGGCCCAGTCCCATAGCCATCTGCAAGTGCTGCAACAGGTCGAGGACCTGGACAGTATCGCCCTGCGGGGTTTTTGCAGCCACTTCAGTCCGACCTTGCACGTGCTGGGTGGCCGTAGCGGCGAGTTGTGCCTGCCACAGGACGCCCAGCCGGAACAACTCGACGCCTTGTTGCAATTGGCCCGTGCCAGCTATGACTGGGTGGTAGTGGACCTGCCGCGTCAGATCGACCACCTCACCGGCTCTGTGCTGGAGCAGGTCGACCGGGTCTACGTGGTGGTTCAACAAAGCGTCAGCCATCTGCGCGATGCCAGCGCCCTGGTGCGGATTCTTCGCGAGGACCTGGGCGTGCGCGGGGACCAGTTGCAGGTGGTGGTCAACCGCTATGACAAGGCGGCTGCGGTCAGCCTCAAGGATGTCGCAGAAGCCCTGCGGTGCACCAACCTGTCGAAATTACCCAATGACTTCAACCTGGTCAGCCAGAGTCAGAACACTGGCGTGCCGTTGGGGCTGCATGCGCCGAGGGCGGCCATCACCGTTGCCCTGCGCGATTTGACCGAAGACCTGGTCGGTCACCAGATGGCCGCAGACAAAGGCCTGCTCAAACGTGCCTTCAACCGTTTTTTCGGGGGATGACCCATGATCAGCGACTTCCGCAACCGCTTGCGTAAACAGTCCGGTAAACCCGCCATTGAACTGGCTGGCGACAGCCTGCCGGATCCGACAGAGCAATTGATGGCCTGGGAGCATGCCATCCCCGACGTGCTCTACGAAACCCGTAGTCAGGTCACCCCGGTGGAAGCCCAATGGCGGGAAAAAATCTACCAGCAACTGCTCAAGGTCATGGACCTGTCCTTGCTCGACTCCCTCGAGCAGGCCGAAGCGGCGAGGCAGATACGCGATATCTGCCAGCGTTTGCTCGATGAGCATTCGGCGCCGGTAAGCTCCGCCAGCCGTCAGTTGATCATCAAGCAGATCACCGACGAAGTGCTCGGGCTGGGGCCTTTGGAGCCGTTGCTGGCCGACCATAGCGTGTCCGACATCCTGGTCAACGGTTTCGCCTCGGTCTATGTCGAACGCTTCGGCAAGCTGCAAAGAACCGACGTGCGCTTTCGCGACGACCAGCATCTGCTGAACATCATTGACCGCATCGTCTCCAGCCTGGGCCGGCGTATCGACGAGTCGTCCCCCCTGGTGGACGCCCGGCTCAAGGACGGCTCGCGGGTCAACGCAATCATCCCGCCACTGGCCATCGACGGTCCGAGCATGTCGATCCGTCGCTTTGCCGTGGACCTGCTCAACACCGACAGCCTGATCCAGGTGGGCACCATGACCCCGGCCATTGCCTTGTTGCTCAAGGCGATTGTCCGTGGGCGTTTGAACGTGCTGATTTCCGGCGGCACCGGCAGTGGCAAGACCACCATGCTCAACGTGCTGTCCAGTTTCATCCCTCACAACGAACGCATCGTTACCATCGAGGACTCGGCCGAACTGCAATTGCAGCAACCTCACGTGGTGCGCCTGGAAACCCGTCCTTCGAACATTGAGGGGCGCGGCGAGGTCAGCCAGCGGGAACTGGTGCGCAACAGCCTGCGGATGCGTCCGGACCGCATTGTCATCGGCGAGGTGCGCGGCGCCGAAGCGCTGGACATGCTCACCGCCATGAACACCGGCCACGATGGCTCGCTGACCACAATCCACGCCAATACCGCGCGCGATGCCTTGGGACGAATCGAGAACATGGTGTCGATGACCGGCGCGACTTTTCCGATCAAAGCCATGCGTCAACAAATTGCCTCTGCCATCGATGTGGTGATCCAGCTGGAGCGTCAAGAAGACGGCAAACGTCGTGTGGTGAGCATGCAAGAGATCAACGGCATGGAAGGGGAGATCATCACCATGACCGAAATTTTCTCTTTCACGCGCCAAGGCATCGGGGAAAACGGCGAGGTGCTGGGGGATTATCGGCCCAGCGGCATGATCCCGGCCTTTCGCGACGTGTTGGCCAGGCGCGGCATCGAGTTGCCGCTGACCCTGTTCCGCCCTGAGTGGATGGAGGCTCGGACGTCATGAACAACATCCCCAGTGAGTTCATCCTGATTTTTCTCGCCATGGTGTTCATCGCCGTCTTCCTCCTGTCCCAGGGCGTGGTGGTGCCGGTGTTCGGCGAGGCCGGCAAAATGCGCAAGCGCATCCGTGGGCGCCTGCATGTGCTGGAGAAAGCCAACCATCTGCCCAACATGCAGACCGTGTTGCGGCAGAAGTACCTGACGCGCTTGTCGCCCCTGGAAGCCCGGCTTGAACAATTACCGTTCATGGCCAACCTGACCCAGTTGATCGAGCAGGCCGGCCACGAATACCGGGCCTACCGGGTAATGGCGCTCGGCCTGGCCCTGGGCGTAGCGGCCGGTGCCGTGGTGTTGATGTTCTGGCCGGTGTGGTGGATGGCGCTGCTGGCGGCCTTTGCGGTGACCTGGCTGCCGGTGCTGAAGATCATGCGTGATCGTAGCAAGCGCTTCGCCGCCTTCGAGGAAGGCTTGCCGGATGCGCTGGACGCCATGTGCCGGGCCTTGCGCGCCGGGCACCCGTTCAACGAAACCCTGCGCCTGGTTGCCGAGGAGCACAGGGGGCCGGTCGCCCAGGAGTTCGGCATGACCTTCGCCGACATCAACTATGGCAACGATGTGCGCCGGGCCATGCTCGGGCTGTTGGAGCGCATGCCGAGCATGACGGTGATGATGCTGGTGACCTCCATACTTATCCACCGCGAAACCGGCGGCAATCTGACCGAAGTGCTGGAGCGCCTGAGCCGCTTGATCCGCGGGCGCTTCCGCTTCCAGCGCAAGATCCGGACCTTGTCGGCGGAAGGGCGCATGTCGGCCTGGGTGCTGGTGGCGATCCCTTTCGTGCTGGCGATCGCCATTGTGCTCACCAGCCCCAGCTACATGCCGGTGCTGATCAACGACCCTATAGGCCACAAGCTGATCATGTTCGCGTTCGGCGCCATGTTGCTGGGGATTCTCTGGATCCGAAAAATCATCCGGATCCAGGTTTAAGCGCCCTTGCGGCGAGAGGTATCAGTCATGGATTTTCTGCTCGGGTTGTTCAGTCGGTTTACGGGAAACGAGGAGGCGGCACGGCTGTTGTTCATCGCCGTGATCGGTCTCAGTACGGTACTGGCGGTCGTCGCCATGATCTTGCTGATGCTCGGCCTGCAGGACCCGGTGCAACGGCGTCTGGCGCTGATCAAGCGGGGATATTCCGGCAGCACGCAAGGGCAGGAGGCGCCAGGTAACCTGCAACTCTTGCTGGAGCGGGTCGGCCAGCGGTTCGCAGCGACTGACCCGGCCCAGGCCAGCGCCACCCTGACCCTGCTCACACACGCCGGCTACCGTTCCGCATCGGCGGTGCAGATGTACTGGGCCGTGCGCCTGATGCTGCCGTTGCTGCTGCTTGGCGTTACGTTACTGCTGCTGCCGCTGATCAAGGTGTCCTTGATTGTCGGTTTGCTGGTGGCGACCTTGATGGCGGGTATCGGATGGTTGCTGCCGGCGCTGTACGTCGGCAAGCGCAAGCAGGCGCGACAAGCGCGGCTGCGGGCGGCATTTCCCGATGCGCTGGACCTGATGGTGGTGTGCGTCGAGTCAGGCCTGGCCCTGCCCACCACCATAGAACGGGTGGCCGAAGAGATGTCGGTCAGCCAGGTTGAGCTGGCCGAAGAGCTGGCCCTGGTGAACGCGCAGATCCGCGCGGGTATCACCAGCACCGACGCTCTCAAGCAACTGGCCCTGCGCACCGGCCTGGATGATATCCAGGGCCTGGTCAGCCTGTTGGCCCAGAGCATCCGCTTCGGCACCAGCGTGGCCGATACCCTGCGTATCTACGCCGATGAGTTTCGTGATCGGCGCACCCAGGCGGCCGAGGAGATGGGGGCCAAAATCGGCACCAAACTGATCTTTCCGCTGATCTTCTGCCTCTGGCCAAGCTTCTTCCTGGTCGCCATCGGCCCCGCCATGATTGGCGTGTTCAGGGCCTTTGGAAATATGTAGAGGGACATACGGTCCCGGTTGTACAAGCCTGTGGCGAGGGAGCCTGCTCCCGCTCGAGCAGCGCTGCAGCCCCGGTTTGCGGCTGCTGCGCAGCCCAGCGGGAGCAAGCTCCCTCGCCACTCAGTCAGGCACACAAGGGTTATGATCGTTCCCACGCTCTGCGTGGGAATGCATCCCGTGACGCTCTGCGTCACCTTCCAGAAGCGGAACGCGGAGCGTCCCTGGCGACATTCCCACGCAGAAGCGTGGGAACGATCGAAGTCCATACCCAACCGAACTCCAACGCCCGTGGCGAGAGGGTTGATCCCCGTTGGGCCGCTTAGCGGTCCTGAAACCGGGGATTGGCGTCTCACCCATTGGCCGGACCCGCGCAAGACTCAGTTCGCATGGGCGGTTGTTTCCTGAAGGGCTGCGCAGTCCCGCGGGGATAGGGCCCCGCGCCACAAACAGGCGCGTTCAGCTTTATGCAAGGCAGAGCAAAAGATCGCAGCCTTCGAAAAGGCCTACACCGGATCGGATGTAGGCATTGTCGAAGGCTGCGATCTTTTGTTTTCCACTGTGTTTCAGTTGCTGCTGGTGATTTCCCCACCCGAGTCCTGTTCGAAGAATTCCGGGATCGGGTAATTGAAGCTATTGAGCCAGCGCTGCATGGCCAATTCCCGTTCGGTGGCCGAGGCGGTTTGCAGGTGGGTTGAGGCCACCACCCCGCGAATCTGCAGCTGCATCCAGCTCTCCGTGCCCTGTTGCGCAGCCGAAGAGGGGCCGGGTTCAATGGCCCAGGCGGTGGCGGACAGGCAAGTCATGCACACGATCAACAGTTGTCTGGTTTTCATCTCTTGGACTCCTCGTAAGGCGCTACTTGACCGCATCGGATGAGGCGTCGGCCACATCGCTCAAGCGGTTCGCGGGGGATATCGCCCCGGCAGGGGCCGAGCCTCTGATTTTTTCCGCCCGGGCTTGAGCATCTGCCACTTGTTTGGGGTTCAGATTGGCCATGTTTGCCAGTTCGGCTGCCTGCTTCCAGTTGTCCTGGTAAATCAGCAGCGTCACCATGTTGAAGGCGGCCAGCGAGTCTGACTGTCTGAGCTCCATGGCGGTCATGAACTCGAAGCGGGCTTCAGGGATTCGTCGCTGATTGAGATAGACAACTCCCAGGTCATTGCGGATTTTTCCTTCGGTGGGGGACATTTTCACAGCGCGCTCAAGGTGTTCGGTGGCGCCAGCATGATCATGCCTGGCGGCAGCCAACTGGCCGAGGCCGTGCTCGCCATCAGCGGCCAGGCAAGTGCCGAGCAGGCTCTGGTACAACGGCTCTGCCTCGTTACGTCCCATCAGGCGCAGCACTCGCGCCTTGCGCAGGCGGACCTGGACCAGATCCTCCGGCAGACCTTCGAGGTTCGCCAGGCTGGCATACAAACGTCCGTCATTGGCCATGTCATCGGCCAGGTTCAGCGCCAGTTCCTGATCGGAGCCTGGCTTGATGCAACTGGTCGGACGTGAAGCCACGCCGTTGGTGGCGCAGCCGACCAGCAGCACCGTTGCGGCTATCGCGATCACAGCTTTCATTGAATGTCCCCTCGTATCAGGTTGAACACGTGGACGCTTGCACCTCAGGCCCCGGCTCATTGGGACAGCCCGTTACGGTTGTCGAACTCGCCGTTTTCAAGGAAGTACATGCGGTAGAAGTTCGGGTCGTAATTGCGCAGCTGTTCGCCCGGCAACGTCGGCAGTTGTGCGTCGGCGGCCAACGGTTGGACCAAGTGCGGCGTGACGATCATCAGCAGCTCGCGTTCTTCGCGATTGATGGAGTTATCGCGAAAGAACGCACCGAGAATCGGAACATCGCCCAACCCCGGTAATTTGTTCACCTGAGAGGCATTACGCGTGCTGATCAGGCCGCTGATGACAAAGCTTTCGCCATCGGCCAGGGCAATACTGGTATCGGTACGGCGTACGGTGAGCGCCGGAACCAGCGTGCCAGCGATGTTCACCGCGTTGGTGAAATCCAGTTCACTGACTTCCGGTGCCACCTTGAGCATGATGCGGTTGGTTCCGACGACGGTGGGCGTCAAGGTCAGACGGATACCGAATTCCTTGTACTCGATGGACACGTTGTCGCTGCCGGCACTGGGCACCGGGATCGGCACTTCGCCGCCGGCCAGGAAGCTCGCGCTCTGCCCGCTCAGGGCCACCAGGCTCGGCCGCGCCAGGGTGTAGGCAAAGCCACTGCCTTCCAGCGCATTGATCATCAGCAGGGTTTGTCCGGTGGCAAAGGACAGGTTGAACATGTCGTTGTTGACCGGCAATGAAGGCCGCACCACGCCACCGATGGTGGGCAGGGTTCTCGGCGCGCCGAACAGGAAGTTGCCACGGCTGCCGAAAATAGAGGTTGAAGCTTCCTTGAGCTTGGTCCGACTGACTTCGACGAAACGGATGTCAGTCTGCACCTGGGCAAGCAGCATGGGGTCTTCGGAGGGTACGCTCGCGGCGCTGGTCAGTGCCGAGGTGGCTCTGCCTTTGACGAAGATCATGCTCTGGCGGGGGATTTTTGAGCAGGCCGTCCAGACCATCAGGCTGGTGGCCCCGGGCGCCAGGCCCGTAAGGATGAAGGCATCGCTGCCGCTGGGTTGCACGTCGGCAATTTTCGGGTCGCCCACTGCCAGCTTCGTTACGGGGGCCAGGATACGCAATTCGTTCTGAAGCCCTTGGCCAACCTCGAAGGTCGCCGGCAAATTGTCCAACTGAGCACAATTTGCCGTTGCGGCCTGGGCCGCTTCCAGGCCAAGGCCCATCCAGAACAGACCATGGATCAAGTGCTTTAAAGCGGGCGGGGTACGATAGCTCATGAAGTGATCCTCGACAGAGAGGCCGTCCCTAGGCTTAACAAATGCCTCGGATCACTTAAGGGGCCCGGGCTGCCCCTTGTATTGCACCAGACCATTGAGCGGCGGTGGTGAGCGCCTCGTCGCTACAAGCGAGCGAGCGCATCCCACCGGCCTGACTGAATGGCAGGCAGCTTTCGAAAAAACTGTATGAGCCCCGCGATACCGGGGTGACGAGCAGGGTGACCGGTGTTGATCGGGTCGCCCTAGGGGTGATTTATTCACCGCCGTGCCCGCTTCTTTTTGAAGGTAGTTCATGCATGGCAAAGCGCCACGCCATAAACAAAAAAAACGACTAAAAAGTGACGGGAGGGAAATTCCCGGCAAAGTCGCCGTCAATAATTTGTCTTCTGTGCGATTTCGGGACGTATTTACAGCGAAAGGATCAACCGCCCGGCAAACAGAATCAGGATGACGCCCATGGTCCGTTCGAACCAATGACCCATGCGCATGAACACTTCCCGTACCCGGGCGCTGGAAAAAAACAACGCGACGACGACAAACCACAGGGCATTCACCAGGCACATCCAGACCCCGTACAACGCCTGGATCTGCAGCGGTGTGGTGGTGCTGATCAGGGTGGTGAAGATGGCCAGGAAAAACAGCGTGGCTTTCGGGTTGGTGGCGTTGGTCAGAAACCCCGTGACAAACGCTTTGAATGGCGTTTGCCGAGCAGCGTTTTGAGCGATGGGGTGTTCACCTTCAAGCGTGGATTTGGGTCTGCTGCGCAGCAGGCTGACGCCCAGGTAAAGAATGTAGGCACCGCCCACCACCTTGGCGACCATCAGCAACCAGGGGAAGGTGTGCATCAGCGCACCCACCCCGAGCAAGGTGTAGATCACATGCACCGAGATACCGGCGCCTATGCCCAACGCTGTGCAGATCCCGATCCAGCGGCCAAAACGGACGCTTTGGCGGATCGTCACGGCGAAATCAGGGCCGGGTGCGACCACCGCAAGAAAATGAACGGTGGCCAGGGCCAGGAATTCGCCAAGGTAGCTCGATAGCATTTCAACTCCGAACGGTCAGGGGCGAGGCATCGCGGCGCTAACCGATTAAAAAGAGAAAAGGCTCAGGTGCGGATATTCCATACCCGCATCGGAATGTGTGCGGGATTATAAGTTGTGTGTAAATTGATGATAATCCGTTCAAATTTCACAGGGCTTTTGCTCCATGAGCACAAATCAATCACTGGCTTTGCTCGCCGAAATGGCCATTTTCGTCAAGGTCGTGGAGACCGGCAGTTTCTCCGAAGCGGCCAGGCAATCAGGCGTGTCACCGTCGGCTGTCAGCCGAAGCATCTCGCGTCTGGAAAAAGCCTTGGCGACCCGATTGCTGCAACGCACCACCCGCAAGCTGCGCTTGAGCGATGGCGGGGAAGAAGTGTTCAAGCGTTGTCGGGAAATGGTCGCCGCCGCCCGATCGGTGATGGAAATCAGTGGCCAGTTCGCCCATGAAGCCGAGGGGCGGATCCGGGTCAGCGTGCCCAAGGCGGTGGGGCGCTTTGTCATTCATCCCCACATAGCCGAGTTCTTGCGTCGTTACCCCAAGGTCGATGTGGAGTTACTGCTGGAGGATCGACAGGTCGATCTGATCGACGATCACGTTGACCTGGCGCTGCGGATCACCGACCAGCCGCCGGTCGGGCTGGTGGGACGTCAGTTGTTGACCATTGACCACCTGCTCTGCGCCACGCCGCGCTACCTGGCCGAGCACGGCATCCCCGAGCATCCCCACGACCTGCTGGAGCACAGCTGCATCTACCTGGGAGAAACCCCACACGACGCTCGCTGGAAATTCAGGAAAGGCACCAGGTCCGTCCACGTGGGCGTGCGTGGACGTTATGCCGCCAATCATACGGGCGTGCGGCTGGAGGCTGTCTTGCAGCACATTGGCATCGGCAGCTTGCCGTACTTCACCGCCCATCATGCGCTGGAGCAAGGCTTGATCGTGCAGGTGCTGGCGGATTGGACGTTCCTGGCCTCTTACCAGGGTGGTTTGTGGCTGCTGCATTCGCCCACCCGTTACCTGCCGCCGAAGTTGCGGGTGTTCATTGATTATCTGGTGGAGTGCCTGGAGAAGGAGCCCACTTTGAACAAGGCGGGCCACAAAAAAGGCCCGCCGGATTAACCGTGCGGGCCTTTGCATGACTGATCGCAATCAGTGCTTGCTGTCCTGATCCGACATCGCCAGCAATTGCTTTTCCTGGTTCCAGTCGAAGGGTTCGTCATTTTGCTCGGCTTCGAAACGACGTTCTTCCAGAGCCTGGTACAAGGCGATTTCTTCATCGGGCATGTAATGCAGGCAGTCACCGGCGAAGTACCACAGCAGGTCACGAGGCACCAGGTGGGCGATCTGTGGATAACGGACGATGACCTGGCACATCAGGTCCTGGCCCAGGTACTGGCTTTCGATCGGATCAACGGGCAACTGCGCGCGCAATTCGTCGAAGCGCTCCAGAAACAGGGCATGGCTTTCTTCGGGAACCTGGTCTGCCTCACCCACGGCGACCAGGATGCTGCGCAAGTGGTCAAGCAAGACAAGGTGATCGGCAACGACGTTGGACACGAGATAAGTCCTCAAGAGCAAAACGGGCGCAGGAGTATAAAGCGCTTGCGCCCGTTTTTACATGGCACAGAGCACAGGGTCGACAGGATCAGCGGACCTTGTCCTCGGCGAGCGTGAGTTCCTCCTTGTCGAAATCATCCACGTCGATCACTTTACGTCGGGCCGCTTCGGCCTCGCGCAGGGTCTGGGCTTCGCCGGCCTGTAGCACGCCGGCTTCAAGGGCTGCGTCGATGACCTGTTCGCCTGGAGCGGGGTTGAGCTGACCCTGTTTGAGCGCGCCGTGCAGTTTCTTGTGCAGCGGGTGGGCGGCAGCCAGCAGGTCGCAAGCATGCTGCAGCGCACCCACCGGATCGTCGACCGATTGCGGGCGATAGCAACCCAGCAGCAACTCCTCGAGGGTCGGGTCGCCCTTGACCCGGCCGATCACTGCAGCCACTTCAGCGTCCAGCCTGTCGCTCGGACCTTTGTGGCGACGACCGAAGGGGAATACCAGCACGCGTAACAGGCCACCCAGCACCCGGTTCGGGAAGTTGTCCAGCAGTTCGTCCAGGGCCCGCTCCGCCTGGCCCAGGCTTTCTTCCATGGCCCAGGTGAACAGCGGTTCCATATGGTCCGGCGAGTCCAGGTCGTGGTAGCGCTTGAGCGCGGCGGAGGCGAGGTAGAGGTTGCTCAATACATCCCCAAGGCGCGCCGACAAGCGTTCGCGACGTTTGAGTTCACCGCCCAGCAGCATCATGCTCAGGTCCGCCAGCAGGGCGAATGCCGCCGCCTGCCGGTTGAGGGCGCGGAAATAACCCTGGCTCAAGGCGTTGCCGGGGGCTCTTTCGAAACGCCCCAGGCCCAGGTTCAGCACCAGGGTGCTGGCGGCGTTGCTGATGGCAAAACCGATGTGTTTGAGTAGCAACCCGTCGAATTCGATCAGCGCCTGGTCTTTGTCTTCACGCGTGGCCAAGGCCATTTCCTTGAGCACGAACGGATGGCAGCGAATCGCACCCTGGCCGAAGATCATCAGGTTACGTGACAGGATATTCGCGCCTTCGACCGTGATGAAGATCGGTGCACCTTGCCAACTACGCCCCAGGTAGTTGTTGGGCCCCATGATGATGCCCTTGCCGCCGTGTACGTCCATGGCGTGGCTGATGCATTCGCGACCGCGCTCGGTCAGGTGGTATTTGAGGATGGCCGACAGCACCGAAGGTTTTTCTCCCAGGTCCACCGCGTTGGCGGTCAGCATACGGGCGGCGTCCATCATCCAGGCGTTGCCACCGATACGGGCCATGGCCTCCTGAATACCTTCAAAGGCCGACAATGGCACGTTGAACTGCTCGCGTACCTGGGTGTACTGGCCGGTCACCAGGCTGGTGAACTTCGCCGCCCCGGTGCCCACAGCCGGCAGGGAAATCGACCGACCGACCGACAGGCAGTTCATCAGCATCATCCAGCCCTTGCCGAGCATGGGCTGGCCGCCGATGAGAAAGTCCAGCGGGATGAACACGTCCTTGCCCCAGTTCGGTCCGTTCATGAAAGCGGCGCCAAGGGGCAGGTGACGACGGCCGATATTGACGCCAGGAGTGTCGGTGGGAATCAGGGCGAGGCTGATGCCCAGGTCTTCTTCATCCCCCAGCAGGTGATCGGGGTCATAGGCCTTGAAGGCCAGGCCGAGGAGGGTGGCCACCGGTCCCAAGGTGATGTAGCGCTTTTCCCAGTTCAGGCGCAGGCCCAGGGTTTCCTGACCTTCCCATTCGCCCTTGCAGATGATGCCGGTGTCGGGCATCGCCCCGGCGTCGGAGCCCGCCAGCGGCCCGGTCAGGGCGAAGCAGGGGATGTCGTCGCCGCGGGCCAACCGTGGCAGGTAGTGGTTGCGTTGTTCGTCGGTACCGTAGTGCAGCAGCAATTCGGCTGGGCCGAGGGAGTTGGGGACCATCACGGTGGAAGCCAGATCGCCGCTACGGGTGGCCAGTTTCATCGCCACCTGGGAGTGGGCATAGGCGGAGAAGCCCTTGCCTCCATATTCCTTGGGAATGATCAGCGCGAAAAAGCCGTGCTCCTTGATGTGTGCCCAGGCGGCGGGTGGCAGGTCCATGGCCTGACCGATCTGCCAGTCGCTGACCATGGCGCAGAGTTCTTCGGTGGGGCCGTCGAGGAAAGCCTGTTCCTCCTCGGTCAGTTGCACCTTGGGATAGGCCAGCAGCGTGTCCCAGTCCGGCCGGCCACTGAACAGTTCACCGTCCCACCACACCGTACCGGCGTCGATGGCGTCGCGCTCGGTTTCTGACATGGGGGGCAGGGTCTTCTGGAACCAGTTGAACATCGGCGCGCTGAAATACTTGCGGCGCAGGTCCGGCAGCAGCAGTGGAGCCGCGACGGCGGCGAGCGCGATCCAGAAGATCAGCATCAGCCAACCGGGAGCGGGGCTGAACAGGCTCATGGCCAGCAGGTAGGCTGCGATGATGCCCAGCGCGGGCAGCGGGGCGGTACGCCGATGCGCCAGCCAGGCTTTCCCGACAACCAGAACCAGTATCCACAACAACAGCATATGTAATCCTCCGTGAACCAGGGCAAAACCGACCCTCAGAGCTTAGACGGCATCTGCAAAACCGGCGGTCGGCGCGATGTGATTGATTTCGTGGGAAACCCTGGATGCATTGCGCCAGTCTGGTTGGCAACATCCGTGGGAAATCGTTCGTTAACAAAGTGAGAAAGCGCCATTGTTTGGCGTAAACGCCGTTATTACCGAGGGTGGGCTTTGGATAGACTCGAAGCAAGCCCTATAGGCGCTGCCGAAGGTGCGGGCCGCGTTCGGACGATCTCTTGATCTGTCTATCTTTCTCTCAGGGCTCGATGGTCCGGGAAAGATCGCCGCCTCGTTGCACTCGGCAGCTCCTACGGACGCAGGCGTTTTCCGTGAGGTCCTGACCATGCAGCAATACCTGAACCCCAGCCGCTTCATCGACAGCGATCACCCTGCGGTCATCGAGTTCGCCGAAACTCATCGCGGCACTAATCGCGACCCGCAAGCACAAGCAATCAGCCTGTATTACGCGGTGCGCGAGGCCGTGCGCTACAACCCCTATACCTTCAGCCGCGATCCGCAGACCCTGCGTGGCAGTTACGCACTGGCCTGCGGTGAAAGCTATTGTGTGCCCAAGGCGACCTTGCTGGCCGCTTGCGCCCGCCATTGTGGTATCCCGGCGCGCATCGGCCTGGCGGATGTGCGTAATCACTTGTCCACTGCACGCCTGCTGGAGTTGCTCAAGAGTGACGTGTTCGCCATGCACGGTTATACCGAGTTCTATCTGAACGAGCGCTGGGTCAAGGCCACGCCGGCCTTCAATCAAGGCTTGTGTGAGTTGTTCGATGTGGCACCCCTGGAATTCGATGGCCGCGAGGACAGCGTTTTCCACCCGTTCAATCGACAGGGCGCCAAGCTGATGGAGTACGTCACCGACCACGGCCAATTCGCCGATGTGCCCGAAGCGTTCTTCTTCGAGCACCTGGAAAAATGCTACCCGCACCTGTTCGGCGAGCAACTGCCGCCCCTGCTTGGCGACATGCAGGGCGATTTGAGTCGCGGCTGATCCGGCGTATGCTGCTGCGGCATTTATCCATCGGAGCAAGCCGTGATGCTGAAGATCTGGGGTCGGAAAAACTCATCGAATGTGCGCAAGGCGCTGTGGTGCGCCGAGGAGCTGGGGCTGGCCTACGAGGCCATCGACGCAGGGGGTGCGTTCGGCGTGGTGGACACGCCCGAGTATCGCGCCAAGAACCCCAACGGCCGTGTCCCGATGATCGAAGATGACGGTTTCGTGCTCTGGGAGTCCAACACCATCGTGCGTTATCTGGCGTCTCGCCATGCTCCGGGTTCTGCCTGGTATCCGGCAGATCCCCAGGCTCGCGCCAGGGCTGAAAAATGGATGGACTGGACCACCTCCTCGTTTGCCGATCCGTTTCGCACCGTGTTCTGGGGCGTCTTGCGCACTCCCGCCGAGCAGCAGGACTGGGCGGCCATCCATGCGGCGATCAAGGTCTGCGATGGTTTGTTGGCGATGGCGGACCAGACGTTGAGCGAGCAACCCTACCTCTCCGGGGATGAAATCGGCATGGGCGATATTCCCTTGGGCAGTTTCATTTATGCCTGGTTCGAGATGCCCATCGAGCGGGCTGCGCTGCCTCATCTACAGGCCTGGTACGCCCGGCTGCAGCAGCGTCCGGCGTATCGCAAGGCGGTCATGACCGCGTTGACTTAATACTTACTATCGACACGCTTGACTGTACTTGTGCGGCGACGCCACGCACCATTGCCTTCGTGCGCCGTGGTTGTATTGCTCGCCGTGCGCCCTTATCTAATTGTTTCTTCCCCTTCTTGGTGCGTAATCCGATATGAGTTCCGCTCTGTCCATCCGGCAGCTAACCAAAACCTACGGCAACGGTTTCCAGGCCTTGAGTGGTATCGATCTGGACGTCGCCGAAGGTGATTTTTTCGCCTTGCTCGGCCCCAATGGAGCCGGCAAATCCACCACCATCGGCATTCTTTCAACCCTGGTGAACAAAACCAGCGGTACGGTGAATATCTTCGGTCATGATCTGGACCGTGAGCCCGCCGCTCTCAAGCGCTGCATCGGCGTGGTGCCCCAGGAGTTCAATTTCAACCAGTTCGAAAAGACCTTCGACATCGTCGTGACCCAGGCGGGTTACTACGGTATCCCGCCGAAGATCGCCAATGAGCGCGCCGAGAAATATCTGACTCAACTGGGTTTGTGGGACAAGCGTGATGTGCCGTCCCGTTCATTGTCCGGCGGCATGAAGCGGCGCCTGATGATTGCCCGTGCCCTGGTCCATGAGCCGCGCCTGCTGATTCTCGACGAGCCGACCGCGGGCGTCGACATCGAGTTGCGTCGGTCGATGTGGACCTTTCTGACCGAGCTGAACCAGAAAGGCATCACCATCATCCTCACCACCCATTACCTGGAAGAGGCCGAGCAGCTGTGCCGCAACATCGGCATCATCGACCACGGCACCATCGTCGAGAACACCAGCATGCGACAGTTGCTCAGCCAACTGCATGTGGAGACGTTCCTGCTGGACCTGAAGAACGATCTGAAGGCCGCGCCGCAACTGATCGGCTATCCGGCCCGGCTGGTGGACCACCACACGCTGGAAGTCCAGGTGGATAAAACCGTCGGTATTACCGGCTTGTTCTCCCAACTGGCGCTGCAAAACATTGAAGTGCAGAGCCTGCGCAACAAAACCAATCGCCTCGAGGAGTTGTTCGTGTCTCTGGTGGAGAAAAATCTGGCGAAGGTGGCTGTATGAGTTCCGAACTGCGACCCAACCTCATCGCCCTCAATACCATCGTTTATCGCGAAGTCCGACGCTTCATGCGGATCTGGCCGCAGACCCTGCTGCCGCCGGCCATCACCATGGTTTTGTACTTCGTGATTTTCGGCAACCTGATCGGTCGGCAGATCGGCGACATGGGGGGCTTCACGTACATGGACTACATCGTACCGGGGCTGATCATGATGTCGGTGATCACCAACTCCTACGGTAACGTGGTCTCGAGTTTCTTCGGCAGCAAATTCCAGCGCTCGATCGAGGAACTGATGGTCTCGCCGGTTTCGCCCCATACGATCCTGATCGGCTACACCCTGGGCGGTGTATTGCGCGGGTTGGCGGTGGGCTTGATCGTGACCTTGCTGTCACTGTTCTTCACCGATCTGCAAGTGCACCATTTGGGCGTGACGATATTGGTGGTGGTGTTCACCGCCACGATCTTTTCGCTGCTGGGGTTCATCAATGCCGTGTTTGCGCGCAACTTCGATGACATTTCCATCATCCCGACGTTCGTGCTCACGCCACTGACTTACCTGGGCGGAGTGTTCTACTCGATTTCCCTGCTGCCACCGTTCTGGCAGACCGTGTCCCTGGCCAACCCGGTGCTGCACATGGTCAACGCGTTCCGCTACGGCATCCTTGGGGTGTCGGACATCCGGATCAGCGTCGCGATCACCTTCATGCTGGTGGCAACCGTGGTGCTCTATGTGGGATGTGCACGGCTGTTGGTCAGTGGGCGAGGGATGCGTACTTAGAACTCGGCAGGCGTGCTGACTGGTATACCGCTATCGCGAGCAGGCTCGCTCTTACATCGAAATGCAAAAGGCCTCCATTCACTGGAGGCCTTTTTGCATTTCACATCCGGCTTTTCTTGCGCCGTTTCCATTGCCGCGCCACCCACCAGCGCCAATAGATCATGGTCATGAAATAGGCGAGGGCGCCGAGCACCAGACCCGTCACCACCGACCCCAGCAAAAACGGCTGCCACAAGGTAGACAACTGGGTGGTGATCCATTCCCAGGTCAGTTCATCCGGTAACGTGCGGGCAGGCACATCCATCAACCAGGCCCCGGTCTGGTAGGTGCAGAAAAACACGGCGGGCATGGTGATGGGGTTGGTCAGCCAGACCAGGCTCACCGCAATCGGTATGTTGCCGCGTACGGTGATGGCCAGTGCCGCGGCCAGCAGCATCTGCAAAGGAATCGGCAAAAAGGCAGCGAACAGACCAACGGCCATGGCGCGTGCCACGGAGTGTCGGTTGAGGTGCCAAAGGTTGGGGTCGTGCAGCAAGGAACCGAGAAAACGTAAGGACTTATGTTCCCGAATACTCGCTGGGTCAGGCATGTAACGTTTGAAAAGGCGCCGGGGCATAAGGCTTCTCGGTCGGTTCAAAGCGGTGAGGCCGCAAGTATGTCCGCATTCTACGGCTGACTGATTCAGACTTTGTGACAATTGTTAACGCGCACCGTGCCGTAGACCGACTATGCCTGAAGAGAAGACTCTCAAGGACAGGCTTATGCGCACAGGGATGGTCGCGCTTGCACTCGGGCTGCTGACCCCGGTTTTTTGCCCGGCGCTGCCGCCGCTGTGGCTGATTGCGGTCATGCTTGTGCTGGCGCTGATGGTTTTGCCGTTTCGAACTCATCCGCTGGGTTTTTTCCTGATCGGGCTGGCTTGGGCGTGTCTGTCGGCGCAACTGGCCCTGGACGATCGGTTGCCCGCCGCGCTGGATGGAGAAACCCGCTGGGTCGAAGGGCGCGTCGTCGGTTTACCGCAATATAACGAAGGTGTGGTGCGCTTTGAACTGGCCGATGCCCATTCCCGCCGCACACGGCTGCCGTCGTCGATGCGCCTGGCCTGGTTCGGTGGACCGCCTGTGAGCAGCGGCGAACGTTGGCGATTGGCGGTAAAGCTCAAACGCCCCACCGGGCTACTGAACCCCAATGGCTTCGATTACCAGGCCTGGCTGTTGAGCCGCGGCATCGGCGCGACTGGCACGGTCAAGGACGGTCATCTCCGGCAACCTGCCCAAGGTGCCTGGCGCGACGGCGTGCGTCAGGCGCTGGCGCAAGTCGACGCCCAGGGCCGCTCCGGGGCGCTGGCGGCATTGGTCCTGGGGGACGGAGCTGGGCTGAGTCGTGATGACTGGCAGGTACTGCAAGACACCGGTACGGTCCATCTGCTGGTGATCTCCGGGCAGCACATCGGCCTGCTTGCCGCACTGGTGTACCTGCTGGTGGCAGGTGCGGCGCGCTATGGCATGTGGCCGGTGCGTCTGCCGTGGCTACCTTGGGCCTGCGCTCTGGCCTTTATCGCAGCCTTGGGTTACGGCTTGCTCGCCGGCTTCGAGGTGCCGGTGCGGCGCGCTTGCGCGATGATCGGCCTGGTGCTGCTGTGGCGTTTGCGTTACCGGCATCCGGACCCCTGGTGGGCGTGGCTGCTGGCTTTCAATGGGGTGCTGGTGTTCGATCCATTGGCCAGCCTGCGGCCAGGGTTCTGGCTGTCGTTCGCCGCGGTGGCGATCCTGATGTTTACTTTCGGCGCACGCTTGGGGCCCTGGCGCTGGTGGCAAACCTGGACCCGTGCCCAATGGCTGGTGGCAGTCGGACTGTGCCCGATCCTGTTGATATTGGGTTTGCCGATCAGCCTCAGCGGGCCTCTGGTGAACCTGGTGGCGGTGCCTTGGGTCAGCCTACTGGTGTTGCCGCCGGCGCTGCTCGGTACGGCGTTGTTGCCGATGCCGTTCGTGGGTGAAGGGCTGCTTTGGATCGCCGGCGGGTTGCTCGATCTGCTCTTCAAGGGGCTGGCGCTGGTGGCCGGGCGAATACCCGCATGGGTGCCTGCGGCTATCCCCCTGTGGGTGTGGTGCATGGCCGCTCTGGGGGCTTTGTTACTGTTGCTGCCCAAAGGCGTGCCACTGCGGGTACTGGGATGGCCCATGGTGCTGCTGGTGGTTTTCCCTCCGAGGGAGGATGTGCCTCCGGGGCAGGCCGAAATCTGGCAACTGGACGTGGGTCAAGGGTTGGCGGTGCTGGTACGCACCCGTCATCATGCCTTGCTTTACGACGCGGGGCCGCGCTTTGGCGAGGCCGACGCGGGTGAGCGCGTGGTGCTGCCGACCCTGCGCAAGCTGGGCGTCGCCGGGTTGGACCTGATGCTGCTCAGCCATGCCGACGCCGATCACGCCGGCGGCGCCCAAGCGGTGCGCAATGGCTTGCCAACGGTCCGGGTGGTCAGTGGCGACCCCGCCGCGTTGCCTGCCGCTTTGCAGGCAGAGGCGTGCGACAGTGGCGCGCGCTGGGAGTGGGACGGGGTCAGGTTCGAGCTGTGGCAATGGTCATCTGCCCTTGAAAGCAACCAGAGATCCTGCGTTCTGCTGGTCGAGGCTGGCGATGAGCGGTTGTTGCTCACCGGAGACATCGATAGCCATGCCGAGCGCGCGTTGCTCGACGGGCCCCTGGCCGTGCCGGTCCAGTGGCTGGCGGCGCCCCATCACGGTAGCCGCAGTTCATCGTCGATGTTGCTGTTGTCACGGCTCAAACCCCATTCGGTGTTGATCTCCCGAGGGCAGGGCAATGCATTCGGCCATCCTCATCCGCGAGTGCTGGCTCGTTATCGCCGCTTGGGCATGGCGATCTACGACAGTGCCGAACAGGGTGCCATTCGTCTGCAACTGGGGGCCTTCGAAGCTCCGCGCCTTCAGGCCGGCCAACGGCGCTACTGGCGCGACCCGCCATCTGCGGGACCATGGCCGTAACCTTGACCCGGGTCATCCTCGACGACGGTGTTATCGGCGGGGCGGGCCTGCAAGGCGAGTCTGTATGATAAAGTGGCGCACTTTTTCGAGGGGGCTGTCACTGTGTGGGAATTGGTCAAATCCGGCGGCTGGATGATGTTGCCGATCATTCTGAGTTCCATCGTGGCGCTGGGAATCGTTGCCGAACGCCTGTGGACCCTGCGGGCCAGCCGCGTGACCCCGGAGCATTTGCTCGGGCAGGTCTGGGTCTGGATCAAGGACAAGAAACTGAACAAGGACCGGCTCAAGGAGCTGCGGGCCAGTTCACCGCTGGGTGAAATCCTCGCCGCGGGGCTGGCAAATTCCAAGCATGGTCGCGAGATCATGAAGGAATGCATCGAAGAAGCCGCCGCCCGGGTCATCCATGAGCTGGAGCGCTACATCAATGCCCTGGGCACAATTGCCGCCATGGCCCCGTTGCTGGGCCTGTTGGGCACGGTGCTGGGCATGATCGATATTTTCAGTTCGTTCACCGGCGCCGGCATGACCGCCAATGCCTCGGTGCTGGCAGGGGGGATTTCCAAGGCCTTGATCACCACGGCCGCCGGGTTGATGGTGGGGATTCCTTCGGTGTTTTTCCATCGCTTCCTGCAACGGCGCATCGATGAGTTGGTGGTGGGCATGGAGCAGGAGGCCATCAAGTTGGTCGAGGTGGTGCAAGGCGACCGTGACGTGGACCTGGCCGAGGGCAAGAAGTGAAATTCCGCCGCAAACCACGGGAAACCGTCGAGATCAACCTTGCGTCGCTGATTGACGTGGTGTTCATCCTGCTGCTGTTTTTCGTCGTGACCACCACCTTCACCCGGGAAACCCAGCTCAAGGTGGAACTGCCGGAAGCGGTCAGCGGCTCGCCTGCCGAAGACCAGCAACTCAAGAACCTGGAAGTCACGATCAGTGCCGAAGGGACGTTTTCGGTGAACAATCAGTTGCTGCCCAAGAGCGACCTGGCGAGTCTGATCGATGCGCTGCAGAAGGAGTCCGGCGGCGACACCAGTTTGCCGCTGTCCATCAGCGCCGACGGCAAGACCCCACATCAATCCGTCATCACCGCCATGGACGCGGCCGGCAAGCTCGGCTTCAGCCATCTGCGCATGACCACCGTCGAGGCGGCGCCGGCACCCTGATGGCCATGTCTGATCGATTGCTCGCCGCCTGGTACGAAGGTCACCCGGCCCTGACGCTGTTGCGACCACTGGAGTGGTTGTACCGTCGGGTGGTGATGGGCAAACGCGAGCGTTTTCTGGCGGGCGAAGGTGAGATTTACCAACCGCCCGTGCCGCTGGTGGTCGTGGGGAACATCACGGTTGGCGGCACCGGCAAGACCCCATTGATCCTGTGGATGATTGAGCATTGCCAGCGCCGTGGCCTGCGGGTCGGCGTGGTGAGCCGGGGTTATGGCGCCAAACCACCCCATTTGCCCTGGCGAGTCGAAGCCGGGCAGGGCGCCGACATCGCCGGTGATGAGCCACTGCTGATTGTCCAGCGCAGCGGCGTGCCATTGATGATCGATCCGGATCGCAGCCGGGCGGTCCAGGCGCTGCTGGAGACTCAACCGCTGGACCTGATCCTGTCCGACGACGGCATGCAACATTACCGCCTGGCTCGGGATCTTGAACTGGTGCTGATCGACAACGCCCGCGGCCTGGGCAATCGACGTTGTCTGCCTGCCGGTCCGCTGCGTGAACCCGTGGAGCGTCTGCAATCGGTCGATGCCGTGCTATTCAACGGCGCCAGCGCCGACCGCGAAGACGGCTTTGCCTTCGAGCTGCGACCCACAGCTCTGGTGAACCTGGCCAGCGGCGAACGGCGTCCACTGGACCATTTCCCGCCCGGCCAGGCCCTGCATGCCGTGGCCGGGATCGGCAATCCCCGGCGTTTCTTCAACACCCTCGAAACGCTACACTGGCGACCTATACCGCACGGGTTTGTCGACCACGCCCAATACAGCGCCCAGGCATTGAATTTCACGCCATCGTTGCCGGTGGTCATGACGGAAAAGGACGCGGTCAAATGCCGTGCCTTCGCCGAGCCCCACTGGTGGTACCTGGCGGTGGATGCCGCGCCGTCGCCAGCCTTCGCGGACTGGTTCGATACCCAGTTGATGCGCCTGTTGCCGGATCGGCTTTTGCCTTAAACCATTTATCCAGGGAAATGTTCATGGACACCAAACTGCTCGACATTCTGGCCTGCCCGGTCTGCAAAGGCCCCCTCAAGCTCAGCGCCGACAAAACCGAGCTGATCAGCAAAGGCGCCGGCCTGGCCTATCCGATTCGCGATGGCATTCCGGTGATGCTCGAAAGCGAGGCCCGTACCCTGACCACCGACGAGCGCCTGGATAAATGACCGCAGCCTTTACCGTTGTCATTCCGTCGCGCTTTGCCTCAACGCGCCTGCCCGGCAAACCGTTGCTGTTGATCGCCGGCAAGCCGATGATCCAGCACGTATGGGAGCAGGCCTGCAAAAGCAGCGCCCAGCGCGTGGTAGTGGCGACCGACGATGCGCGCATCGTGGAGGCCTGCAAGGGCTTTGGCGCCGAAGTGGTACTGACTCGCGAGGATCACAACTCCGGAACCGATCGTCTGGCGGAAGTCGCCGCCAAGCTGGGCCTGGAACCCGACGCCATCGTGGTCAATGTGCAGGGCGATGAACCGTTGATCCCGTCCAGTGTGATCGATCAGGTTGCTAACAATCTGGCAGCCCATCCCGAAGCGCGCATGGCCACCCTGGCCGAGCCGATCGAGGATCTGCAAACCCTGTTCAACCCCAATGTGGTCAAGGTCGTCAGCGATCTCAATGGCCTGGCGTTGACCTTCAGCCGCGCCACCTTGCCCTGGGCCCGTGATGCATTCGCGCAAAGTCGGGACGTCATGCCTGACGGCGTGCCGTACCGCCGCCACATCGGCATCTACGCTTACCGCGCCGGTTTCCTCCAGGATTTCGTCGCCTGGGGCCCGTGCTGGCTGGAAAACACCGAATCCCTGGAGCAACTGCGTGCCCTGTGGCACGGCGTGCGAATCCATGTCGCCGATGCGCTGATTGCTCCGCCGACCGGCGTCGACACCGTGGAAGACCTCGAGCGCGTTCGTCGCCTGCTGGAGGCCTGATGCGGGTTCTGTTTGTCTGCCTCGGCAACATCTGCCGATCACCCACCGCCGAAGGCATCCTGCGGCACAAGCTGCGCGAGGCCGGGCTGGCCGAGCAGGTGGAAGTCGCCTCCGCCGGCACCGGTGACTGGCACGTCGGCAAGGCCCCGGACAAGCGCAGCCAGGCTGCGGCCCTACGACGCGGCTATGACCTGTCGGCCCAGCGTGCCCGCCAGGTCAGCCGGGCCGATTTCGCCACTTATGACCTGATCCTGGCGATGGACGGCAGCAACCTGCGCAATCTGAAAGCCCTGCAACCGAGCAATGGCAGGGCCGAACTGGATCTGTTCCTGCGCCGCTACGAGGCTGAACTCGATGACGTGCCGGACCCGTACTACGACGGCGAACAGGGTTTCGAGCAAGTGCTGGACCTGATCGAGCGTGCCACGGACCGCCTGGTGATCGAATTGAAGGGGCGGCTATGACCTTGCAGGTGCGGGCCGGCGTCAGCCTCAAGCCGTTCAACAGCTTTGGCGTGGACGTCACCGCCCGGTTATTCGCCGAAGCCCACAGCGACGCCGATGTCCGCCAGGCGCTGGCCTATGCCAGCGCCAATGACGTGCCGTTGCTGGTGATCGGTGGCGGCAGCAACCTGCTGCTGACCGGTGATATCGACGCGCTGGTGTTGCGCATGGCCAGCCAAGGGATTCGTCTGCTCAGCGATGATGGCGAGCGGGTGCTGATCGAAGCCGAAGCAGGCGAACCGTGGCACCCCTTCGTCCAGTACACGCTGGCGCAAGGCTGGTCGGGGCTGGAGAACCTCAGCCTGATCCCCGGTACGGTGGGGGCCGCACCGATGCAAAACATCGGTGCCTACGGTGTGGAGATCAAGGATGTGTTCGCCGGCCTTACCGCCCTGGATCGGCAAACCGGCGAGCTGCACGATTTCACCCTCGAAGAATGCCGTTTCGCCTACCGCGACAGCCTGTTCAAGCAGCAAGCGGGTCGTTGGCTGATCCTGCGGGTGCGCTTTGCCCTCAGTCGCGCCGCGCATCTGCACCTGGAGTACGGCCCGGTCCGCCAGCGGTTGACCGAACTGGGCATCGAACAGGCGACTCCCTCGGATGTCAGCCGGGCCATCTGCAGCATCCGCAGTGAAAAGCTCCCTGACCCGGCCGTGCTGGGCAATGCCGGCAGTTTCTTCAAGAACCCGCTGGTGCCGGCTTCGCACGTCGCGCAACTCAAGCTTCAATACCCGGATCTGGTGGCTTATCCACAACCCCAAGGGCAGATGAAAATTGCCGCCGGTTGGTTGATCGAGCGGGCCGGCTGGAAGGGCTTTCGCGAAGGCGACGCCGGGGTGCATAAGTTGCAGGCGTTGGTGCTGGTCAACTACGGCTGCGCCACCGGTCCACAATTGCTGGATCTGGCCCTGCGTATCCAGAAAGACATTGCCGAGCGTTTTCAGGTCAATCTGGAAATGGAGCCCAATCGGTACTGAACCTGGCTTTCACCGAGCGCCCTGCACAACCTCGCACAAGGATCATTTGTGCAGGATTGTGCAGGGCGTTTTGCTTAATCCTGGGTTAATTTAGTGAGCTAACGATGCGACCATCGCATCATTGAAGGCCCAGTGCAGACGCCTGCGTGTTTGCACAAGAGAGCCCGATTAGCCTGAGTCAGTCTGCGCCAACCGAACCGTTGTCCAAACGGCAGATTGCTCGACCCCATAATTCGATCACCGTGCGGGCGTGCTCATGATTACCTTGAAACTCAATGGAAAAGATCACCAACTGGATGTGACCGAGGACATGCCGCTGCTGTGGGCTATCCGGGATGTGGCCGGTTACAACGGCACCAAGTTCGGCTGCGGCATGGGCCTGTGTGGCGCCTGTACCATTCACATCGACGGCGCCCCGGCGCGCAGTTGCATCACCCCGATTGGTTCGGTGAAAGGCCAGAACGTCACCACCATCGATGCCCTTCATGTCGACCCGGTCGGGCAAATTGTCCAGAAGGCCTGGCTCGATACCGCCGTGGCCCAGTGCGGCTACTGTCAGGGCGGGCAGATCATGTCCGCGACCGCCTTGCTCAAGACCAATCCCAACCCGAGCGATGAGCAGATCGAAGAGGCCATGGTCGGCAACATCTGCCGCTGCGGCACTTATAACCGGATCAAGACTGCGATCCGCCAGGCTTCCACCCACCTGAAGGAGGCCAAGGCATGAGCCGCTTGCCCAATGATTTTGTGCTGAGCAACCTCAGCCGCCGTGGTTTCCTCAAAGGCGCGAGCGCCACGGGTGTGTTGGTGCTGGCCGCCAGTTGGGGCCTGCCGGACGCCTTTGCCGAGGACAAGAAGTTCGGCGGCGAGGGCATGCCCAATGGTGTGATCGACGACCCGAAGGTGTACGTGAGCATCGCCACCGATGGCAGCGTGACGGTGATCTGCAACCGTTCGGAAATGGGCCAGGGTGTGCGCACCAGCCTGACCATGGTGGTGGCCGATGAACTGGACGCTGACTGGGCGCAGGTCAAGGTGCGGCAGGCACCGGCGGATGAGGTGCGCTTCGGCAACCAGGACACCGATGGCTCGCGCAGTATGCGCCACTGGTACGAACCAATGCGTCGTTGCGGGGCCGCTGCCCGGACCATGCTGGAGCTGGCCGCCGCTGCCCAGTGGAATGTCCCGGCGAGTGAGTGTCGTGCTCAATTGCACAAAGTCGTGCACCAGCCTTCCGGTCGGGAACTGGGGTATGGCGCGTTGGCCGCCGCGGCCAGTGCCTTGCCAGTTCCCGCCCGTGACAGCCTGCGCCTCAAGCAACCTTCGGAGTTTCGCTACATCGGTAAGGAGTCGAGCCGGGCCATCGATGGCGAAGACGTCGTCAACGGGCGTGCCGTGTTCGGCGCCGATGTACATTTCGATGGCATGCTCTATGCCGTCGTGGCTCGCCCGCCAGTCTATGGTGGCAAGGTCAAGCGCGTGGACAGCAGCGCGGCGCTGAAAGTACCGGGCGTGGTCAAGGTGCTGCAGATCGAAGGACGTCCGTTGCCCTCCGAGTTCCAGCCTCTGGGCGGCGTGGCGGTAGTGGCGAAAAACACCTGGGCGGCGATCAAGGGCCGCGAGGCGCTGAAAATCGAGTGGGATGACGGCCCGAATGCAGGCTATGACTCCGTCGCCTATCGCAAGGAACTGGAAGCTGCGGCCCTCAAGCCCGGGAAAGTCTTGCGCAACACTGGCGATCTGGACGACGCGCTGGCCAAGGCTGACGCAACCCTGGAGGCGTCCTATTACCTGCCGCACCTGTCGCAGTCGCCGATGGAGCCGATGGTCGCCGTCGCCCGGTTCAAGGATGGCCAGTGCGAAGCCTGGGCACCGAGCCAGGCGCCGCAGGTCACCCGTGAACGCGTCGCCGAACGATTGGGGATCCCTTTCGACAAGGTTATCGTGCACATCACGCTGCTGGGCGGTGGTTTCGGGCGCAAGTCCAAGCCCGATTTCGTCCTCGAGGCGGCCGTGTTGGCCAAGGAGTTTCCAGGCCAGGCGGTGCGGGTGCAATGGACCCGCGAAGATGACATCCATCATTCGTATTTCCACACCGTATCGGCCGAATACCTCAAGGCTGGCCTGAACCAGGACGGGATGCCGTCCGGCTGGCTGCATCGCACCGTAGCCCCGAGCATTACCGCACTGTTTGCACCGGGCATGACCCACGAAGCGCCGTTCGAAGTGGGCATGGGCGTGACCAACATGGCTTACGCAATTCCCAACATGCGCCTGGAGAACCCCGAAGCGGTGGCCCATACGAGGGTTGGCTGGTACCGCTCGGTGTCGAATATTCCCCACGGTTTTGCGATTCAGAGTTTCATCGACGAATTGGCCCACAAGGCCGGCCAGGATCCACTGGCGTATCACGTCAAATTGCTTGGCCCGGACCGTAAGATCGATCCGCGCACCTTGAATGAAGAATGGAACTACGGCGAATCCCCCGAGCTTTATCCCATCGATACGGCGCGGATCCGCACCGTGCTGGAAACCGCCGCCAAGGCCGCCGGGTGGGGCCGCAAACTGCCCAAGGGCCGTGGCCTGGGGCTGGCGGTGCACTACAGCTTCGTCACCTATGTGGCGGCAGCGCTGGAGGTGGAGGTCAAGGACGATGGTACGTTGATCGTGCACAAGGCCGATATTGCCGTGGACTGCGGCCCGCAGATCAACCCCGAGCGTATCCGTTCCCAGTTCGAAGGCGCCTGCGTCATGGGCCTGGGCAATGCGGTGGTGGGGGAGATCAGCTTCAAGGACGGCAAGGTCCAGCAAGACAACTTCCACATGTACGAAGTGGCGCGCATGTCCTTGGCTCCCAAGGAGGTCGCGGTGCACTTGGTCACGCCGCCGGGCGAGGTGCCGTTGGGCGGTGTGGGTGAACCGGGTGTGCCGCCGATTGCGCCGGCGCTGTGCAACGCGATTTTCGCCGCCACCGGCAAGCGCATCCGCGAGCTGCCCGTGCGTTATCAGTTGCAGGGCTGGCAGCAGGCCAAAACCTGATGGACAGCGTTGATCTGAACGTCCTGCGCAGCGTGCTTGAGTGGCGCCGCGCCGGGCAGCGGGTGGTGTTGTTCACCGTGGTCCAGACTTGGGGCACGGCGCCGAGGCCGCCGGGGGCGATGCTGGCCCTGCGTGAAGACGGCGTGGTGATTGGCTCGGTATCGGGCGGTTGTGTCGAGGATGACCTGATCGCCCGGCTGCACGACGGGCGTATTCCGGCGGACGGTCCGCCGGTGCAGCTCATCACCTATGGCGTGACTCGTGAGGAGGCGGCGCGCTTCGGCCTGCCGTGCGGCGGTACCTTGCGCCTGACCGAAGAACGGGTCGGCGATCCGCAATGGGTCGCGCAACTGCTGGAGCGCTGCGATGGCCATGAGATTGTCGCCCGTGAGCTGACCGTCGGCACAGGCGAAGTGCTGCTGACGCCGGCCAGCAAAACCGAAGCGCTGGTATTCGACGGTCAAGTCCTGCGGGCCATCTACGGCCCGCGCTGGCGGCTGCTGTTGATCGGCGCGGGGCAACTGTCGCGTTATGTGGCAGAAATGGCCCGGTTGCTGGATTTCGAGGTGTTGATCTGCGATCCGCGCAAGGAATTTGTCTACGGTTGGGAAGAGCAGCATGGCCGCTTCGTTTCCGGCATGCCTGACGAAGCGGTGTTGAGCATCCAGACCGACGAGCGTACCGCCATTGTCGCCCTGACCCATGATCCACGATTGGACGATATGGCGCTGCTCACGGCCCTGGATTCCAAGGCGTTTTATGTCGGGGCCCTGGGCTCTCGGGTGAACAGCCAGAAGCGCCGGGATAACCTGGCTCAGCTAGGCTTGTCTGCACAGGCTATCGAACGGCTGCATGGGCCGATCGGTTTGCACATCGGCAGCCATACGCCGGCGGAAATTGCCTTGTCTTTGCTGGCTGAAATCGTGGCGATCAAGAATGGCGTCGAGTTGCGTCAGAAAAAGCCGCTGTAATCGACGGGCGAGGAGACGGGATGACTGAATCGATTGGTGTGATCATTCTCGCGGCAGGATCGGGCAGCCGTTTCCGTCAGGTTGCAGGCCAGGACAAAGATAAGCTGCTGGCCGATTGCACGGGGCGTGACGGCGCCGTCCGATCGGTCATCGAGCAGGTGCTGGTGAACTTGCCGCCTTCTCTGGAAAAACGCGTGCTGGTGACCCGTGAGGACCGTCCACAGGCTATTCGCATGGCCCAGGCTTACGGGTGCGATTTTGTACAACTGGACTCGCCTGGGCTGGGTGACAGTATCGCTGCGGGTGTCCAGGCTTGCCCGGACCTAGATGGCTGGTTGATCGTGCTCGGTGATATGCCGTTCATCCTGCCGTCAAGCATCGAGCAGGTAGTGGCGCAGATCAGCGAAGAGGGCATCAGTGTGCCGGTCCTGGCGGGTGAGTATGGGCATCCCGTGGGGTTCGGTCGTGCGTTTGGCCCGCAATTGATGGCATTGACCGCTGATCGCGGCGCCAAGGGGTTGTTTACCGGGGCGCGGGTGGTCGAGGTGGCAGTGGACGATCCTGGGGTGGTTTGGGATGTGGACGTGCCTGAAGCGCTGATCTTTAAGTAACAGCCGACGCGGATTCCTGTGGGGCAGGCAACATTGATACAAGCCGGGCCCGCGCTATCGCGAGCAGGCTCGCTCCCACACTGAATTTCGATGGTCGCCAGATTTATGCCCGCCGCCAATCTCCTGTGGGAGCGAGCCTGCTCGCGATAGCGCTGCGTCAGCTTGCATCAAGGGTGGACGCCGGGCCATGTTCGCCAGCAAGCCCGCTCCACACCATCCAGCTTCCAACACTCATGTAACTAAGTCTGAAGACATAAAAAAGCCCCGCCTGGCGTCAACCAGGCGGGGCTTTTTACTGGGCGGTGGAATCAGGCGTGAGGTTTAGGCTCGTGCTCTTTTTCCAGGGCTTCAGTGTGGCGAGGTGCGACTTCTTCAGCGGAGTGCTGAGGTTCGTCGATCACCGGCGCCGATTCAGCGGGAGCGGGTTCGCTGGTGGTTTCAGCGACCGGGGCAGGGGCTGCCTCGATTGCTTGCTCCACGGGTGCTGGCTCAGCGGCAGGCGCTTGAGCAGCGGCAGCGGCAGCTTGTTCGGCTTCCTTCTGCAGACGCTCGGCTTCACGCTTGCGACGACGCACTTCACGCGGATCGTTCGGAGCACGACCGTTGGGGGTCAGGGCGCTGGCAGGGGCAGGCGCCTCCACCTCTACCGGGGCTGGAGCTTCGGCAACCACAGGCGCTTGAACCGCTGGAGCTGGCTCGACCACGACCGGCTCGGCTGCTTTCACGGCTTCTGCTGCCGGCTCGGCTTCGACGACGGCTGGCTCGGCGTGCCAGTTGAACGCGGTCTGTTCTTCGCGAACCGGCTCCGGCGCTTTTTCCTCGATCACAGCTTCGATCACAGGTTCAGCGGCAACCATAGGTTGCTCGATGACAGGTGCAGGCTCGGAAACTGCTTCTGCCTGAGGCTCGGCTTCACGAACCGGGGCGAGTTCCACTTCTGGCGAAGCGGTGGTTTCTACCGGGGTAGTGGCTTCGACCACAGGCGCTTCAACCGGGGCGTTTTCCACCACGGCGGTAGCGCGTTCGGCCTGTTCGTGAGCCTCGGCTTCAGCGGGGGCGCTGATCGAGCTGCTGGCAACCGCGGCGGTGACGGCCAGGCCGGCAGCCAGGTCGGCAGCGCTTGGCGCTTCGGCGTTCTCGGCGGATTCGGAGGCTTCCGAACCTTCGATCACATTGCCGTTGGCGTCGCGTTGACGCTCACGACGGTTGCTGCGGCGACGCTGCCCACGGGAGCGGCGGCGTGGACGATCGCCTTCGGCGTTGTCCTGACCGTCTTCCTGCAGTTGCTCTTCGCTGTTCAGTACTTCCTCTTCGCTGGCAACGGCAGCCTGCTCGGCGCGTGGTTGACGCTCTTCACGTGGCGGACGCGGTGCGCGCTCTTCGCGAGGCTGACGGGCCGGACGCTCTTCAGCGGTGGCGGCAGCAGCGGCGGGAGCGGCATCCAGCGGTTCGCGCAGCTCGCGAACACGTTCTTCACGCTCGCCACGTGGCTTGCGATCTTCACGAGGCGCGCGGGGTTGGCGCTCTTCACGCGGCGGACGCGGCGCGCGTTCTTCGCGGGCTACGGCTGGCACTTCCTCACGGGCTTCGCGAGGCTGGCGTTCTTCACGTGGCTCACGTGGTGCGCGCTCTTCACGCGGTGCACGCTCTTCACGGGGTTTGCGCTCCTCGTCACGACGACCGTTGCGGTTGCGGGTCTGCTGACGACCATTGCGACGTTCTTCGTTGCGGGCTGGACGCTCGGTAGCCGCTGGCTTGGCGACAACGGTCGGCGCAGCCGGCTCTTCCTTGGTGGCGAACAGGCTGACCAGGGATTTCACAAGGCCTTTGAACAGGCTTGGTTCAGGTGCGGCGGCAGGTGCCGGTGCCGGCGCGGCTGCTTCGGTCGGAACCGGTGCATTGGCGCGGGCTGGAGCCGTCTTGACCGCAGCTTCCTGGCGAACCAGGGTGCGAGTGGCAGCAGCCGGCTGCACTTCTTCCACTTCGGCAGCGGCAGCAGCGATTTCGTAGCTGGACTGATTGGTGTGGGCTTCCGGGCTGTCATCACGCAGGCGCTGCACTTCGAAGTGCGGCGTCTCGAGGTGATCGTTCGGCAGGATGACGATACGGGCGCGGGTGCGCAGTTCGATCTTGGTGATCGAGTTGCGTTTTTCGTTGAGCAGGAACGCAGCCACCGGGATCGGCACCTGGGCGCGAACTTCGGCGGTGCGGTCTTTCAGGGCTTCTTCTTCGATCAGGCGCAGGATCGCCAGGGACAGCGACTCGACGTCACGGATGATGCCGGTGCCGTTGCAGCGCGGGCAGACGATGCCGCTGCTCTCGCCCAAGGAAGGACGCAGGCGCTGACGGGACATTTCCAGCAGGCCGAAGCGCGAGATGCGACCGACCTGTACGCGGGCGCGGTCGGCTTCCAGGCACTCACGGACCTTCTCTTCCACGGCGCGCTGGTTCTTGGCCGGGGTCATGTCGATGAAGTCGATGACGATCAGGCCGCCGATGTCGCGCAGGCGCAACTGACGGGCGATTTCTTCGGCGGCTTCAAGGTTGGTCTGCAGGGCGGTTTCTTCGATGTCGCTGCCTTTGGTGGCGCGCGCCGAGTTGATGTCGATGGACACCAGGGCTTCGGTCGGATCGATGACGATGGAGCCGCCGGACGGCAGTTCTACGACGCGCTGGAACGCGGTCTCGATCTGGCTTTCGATCTGGAAACGGTTGAACAGCGGAACGCTGTCTTCGTAGAGTTTGATCTTGCTGGCGTACTGCGGCATGACCTGGCGGATGAAGGTCAGGGCTTCGTCCTGGGCTTCAACGCTGTCGATCAACACTTCGCCGATGTCCTGGCGCAGGTAATCGCGGATCGCGCGGATGATGACATTGCTTTCCTGATAGATCAGGAACGGCGCGGAGCGATCCAGCGAGGCTTCTTTGATGGCGGTCCACAGTTGCAGCAGGTAGTCGAGGTCCCACTGCATTTCTTCGCTGCTGCGGCCAAGGCCGGCGGTGCGAACGATCAGGCCCATGTCGGCTGGGGCAACCAGGCCGTTGAGGGCTTCGCGCAGTTCATTGCGCTCTTCGCCTTCGATGCGGCGGGAGATACCACCGGCGCGAGGGTTGTTCGGCATCAGGACCAGGTAACGGCCCGCCAGGCTGATGAAGGTGGTCAGGGCTGCGCCCTTGTTGCCACGCTCTTCTTTTTCGACCTGGACGATGACTTCCTGGCCTTCGCTCAGGACGTCCTTGATGTTGACGCGGCCTTCAGGGGCCTTCTTGAAGTATTCGCGGGAGATTTCTTTGAGGGGCAGGAAGCCGTGGCGCTCGGAGCCGAAATCGACAAAGGCAGCCTCAAGGCTTGGTTCGATGCGAGTAATCCGGCCTTTATAGATGTTGGCCTTCTTCTGCTCGCGTGCACCGGATTCGATATCCAGGTCGTAGAGGCGCTGGCCGTCTACCAGTGCAACACGCAACTCTTCGGGTTGAGTTGCGTTAATCAGCATTCTTTTCATGTAGTACCGTCGGTTTCCGGGCTGCCGGAAACGGCGTTCGGCACACACGACTTCTCACGGTCGGTGTCAGGTGCGTCATGGAAGTGGCCGGGCCATTCCAGTGTCCAGCGAGTTCGACCCAATGATGGCGAAGTCGCGACGGACGCGTCCTGCTTGCTGGCTGTTCAAGCACTCAGTCAGGAGGAGGAATCAACCGGCGCCTGTGGACGAGATGAAGCGTCTAAATATAAGCCTAGTGCTACACAGTCCGACGGTTGTACATCTCCACCCTACACGTATCCCTGATAATCGGGTGCTGCCGCGCGCAGAATCCGCAGCGGGTTGGCATTTACCGTGAGCTCCGAAAGGGGAGGTCACGCATCATGGCTAATTTAGGCGTTGTTTCCGAAGCTCTCGCTCGGGGTCGTCTACCGGTGACTGCACTTTGTGAACTGGCCGTGAATGTGGCGCGCAAGGCGAGTCAAAACTCTGCTTTGCCGCGTATTTCAGGCCTCATGTCACCTGCGCTCGTTACACCTGCAAACTCTGCCGTTATCTAGCAAAAGCCCCGTAGGACGGCCTCTCGTCCTCGTGAATTGCGTTGGTCAGGGCCGGTTTTTGACCGTTAGTCCGCTGTCCGGCCGCTTTTGGCGGCGTTCGCGACTATAGCAGCAATGATTAAGTGCTTCAATTCCATAAAAAATTGTTATCATCGCCGCCATGACGACTACTGCCCCTTCGACCCCTGGCGTTCAACTGCTCGAGGTCTCGCCGGAATATGCCGGCCAACGAATCGATAACTTCCTTCTAGCCCGACTCAAAGGCGTGCCCAAGACCTTGATCTATCGCATTTTGCGCAAGGGTGAAGTGCGGGTGAACAAAGGACGGATCAAGCCCGAATACAAGCTTCAGGCGGGCGATATCGTGCGCGTGCCGCCGGTTCGCGTGCCCGAGCGCGATGAGCCCGTGCCCCTGGCCCAAGGCCTGTTGCAGCGCCTGGAAGCCTCGATCGTCTTCGAAGACAAGGCGCTGATCGTGCTCAACAAGCCTGCGGGCATTGCGGTTCACGGCGGCAGCGGCCTGAATTTCGGCGTGATCGAGGCCTTTCGTCAGTTGCGTCCCGACGCCAAGGAGCTGGAGTTGGTCCATCGCCTGGATCGCGACACCTCCGGCCTGCTGATGATCGCCAAGAAACGCAGCATGTTGCGGCATTTGCATGAGCAATTGCGCGGCGATGGCGTCGACAAGCGCTACATGGCGCTGGTGCGGGGACGTTGGGATACCTCCATCAAGCAAGTTCGGGCGCCGTTGCTCAAGAGCAACCTGCGTTCCGGCGAGCGCATGGTGGAAGTCAACGAAGAAGGCAAGGAGGCCCTGACAGTGTTCAAGGTCCTGCGCCGCTTCGGTGATTTCGCCACCATGGTCGAGGCCAAGCCGGTGACTGGCCGCACCCATCAGATTCGCGTCCATACGCTACATGCCGGGCATTGCATCGCTGGGGACAGCAAGTACGGCGATGACGACTTCACCCGGGAAATCCGTGATCTGGGTGGCAAACGCCTGTTTCTCCATGCCTACATGTTGACCGTGCCGTTGCCCGATGGTGGTGAGCTGAAATTGCAGGCTCCGGTGGATGAAATGTGGGCCAAGACCGTGGAGCGGTTGAGTGCATCCTGAATACAAGCTGCTGATCTTCGATTGGGATGGCACTCTGGCGAACTCCATCGGTCGGATCGTGGAGGCAATGCATGCCGCCTCTGATCGTGCGGGTTTTGCCAGGTGTGATGATTTTGCCGTGAAGGGCATCATCGGCCTAGGCTTGCCGGAAGCGATCCGCAGTCTGTACCCGGAGATCAGTGACCCTGAGCTGCTGGTTTTTCGCCAGTATTACGCTGATCACTACATTGCGCTGGAGGCTGAGCCTTCGCCGTTGTTTGACGGTGTGGTAGACACTCTTGAAACCTTGAGGGGCGAGGGGTATCGCTTGGCTGTCGCCACCGGCAAGGCGCGTCGCGGGCTGGATCGGGTGCTGAAATCCCATGGCTGGGACGATTATTTCGATATCACCCGGGCTGCGGACGAAACGGCCAGTAAGCCGCATCCGCTGATGCTCGAGCAAATCCTGGCTCACTGCGGCATGCAGCCGGAACAGGCGTTGATGGTGGGGGATTCCTCGTTCGACCTGCAGATGGCGCGCAACGCCGGCATGGGGTCGGTTGCGGTGAGTTACGGCGCGCAGACGATCGCGGCGCTGCAAGCCTTCGAACCGCAGTTGGCGATCGATCATTTTCCTGAGTTGCACGCCTGGCTGAGCCGGCGGGCCAATTAAGTTTTTGCTGGGGATACTTGCATGACCGACGAATGGAAGGCACCGGCCAAGGCGAGCGCCGAGAACGGTGACGACAAAAGCTGGAAGCTGTTGGAGAAGACCTTGCTGGCCGGTGTGCAGGAGCAGCGTCGTTCCCGCCGCTGGGGCATTTTCTTCAAGCTGCTGACGTTCGTTTATCTCTTTGTCGCGCTATTGCTGTTCACGCCCCTGTTCGACATGGAAAAAAGCGCCGTGCGGGGTTCTGCGTACACCGCATTGATCGACATCGAAGGCATGATTGCCCATAAGGAGCCTGCCAGCGCGGACAACATCGTCGGTAGCCTGCGGGCTGCTTTCGAAGATCCCAAGGTCAAGGGTGTGATCTTGCGCATCAACAGTCCGGGTGGCAGCCCTGTGCAGTCGGGTTATGTCTATGACGAGATCGTCCGGTTGCGCGCGTTGCACCCGAACACCAAGGTCTACGCGGTCATTTCCGATCTGGGGGCTTCCGGTGCGTACTATATTGCCAGCGCGGCCGATCAGATCTATGCCGACAAGGCGAGCCTGGTGGGCTCCATTGGCGTGACGGCGGCCGGCTATGGTTTTGTCGGGACGATGGAGAAACTGGGCGTGGAGCGCCGGGTGTACACCTCCGGCGAGCATAAGTCGTTCCTTGATCCGTTCCAGCCGCAAAAACCTGAAGAAACCGCGTTTTGGCAGGGTGTGCTCGACACGACCCATAAGCAATTCATTGCCAGCGTCAAAAAAGGCCGGGGTGAGCGCCTCAAAGACAAGGAGCATCCCGAGCTGTTCTCTGGGCTGGTCTGGTCTGGGGAGCAGGCCTTGCCGCTGGGCTTGATCGATGGCCTGGGCAGCGCCAGTTCGGTGGCGCGGGACGTGATTGGCGAAAAAGAGCTGGTGGATTTCACCATCGAAGAGTCGCCGTTTGATCGCTTCTCGAAGAAGCTGGGAGCGAGCATTGCCGAGCATCTGGCGATGTGGATGGGGTTCCAGGGGCCGGCATTGCGCTAATTCGTTGGTTTGCGCGATCCCCTTTGGCTTGGCTGTGGGGGCAAAGTTTGCTCGCGATGAGCGATAACCCGGCTGGTCTGCATCATCGCAGCGCCTGCATCGCCGCGGGCAAGCCTTGCTCCCACAAATAAATGCCCTCGCTACACGTTGTATGTTGGCTTAGGGAACCTGCACGCCCTCGGCCAGCAACATATCCACAAGGCGAATCAGTGGCAGGCCAACCAGGCTGGTGGCGTCTGGCCCTTCCGTGCTCTGGAACAGGCTCACGCCAAGCCCTTCGGCCTTGAAGCTGCCCGCGCAGTCATAAGGTTGCTCGGCCAGCAGGTAGCGTTCGATGCGTGCAGGGTCCAGCGTGCGCATGTGGACGGTAAACGGAACGCAATCGACCTGGCAGGCGCCGGTCTGGCTGTTAAGTACCGCCAGGCCGGTCAGAAAGCTGACCCGGGCGCCGCTGGCGGCCAGCAGTTGTTCGCGGGCGTTCTCGAATGTATGGGGCTTGCCCAGGATGCGCTCGCCGAGCACGGCCACCTGGTCCGAACCGATGATCAGATGCGCCGGATGGCTGCTCGCCAGGGCCTGGGCTTTTTCCCGGGCCAGGCGTTTTACCAGGTCGAGTGCCGCCTCGTCAGGCCGGCGGCTTTCGTCGATGTCCGGTGAACTGCAGACGAACGGTAGCCCCAGACGGGCAAGCAATTGCCGGCGATACACTGAGCTTGAGGCGAGTAATAAAGGCAGCATGGGCATCTCCAAAAGGCAGGGGCGAATTCTAGCGAGGCGCGCAAGTGACGGACAGGGCTGAATTTCCTTTGACATGGCCGGGTGCATCCCTATAATGCTGCGCCTATGTTGAATGACCCGATTCCACCTCACGTTGACCCGCGCAAATTGGCTGACCGTGGCACCACCCTTCAAGGTGAACTGCTGCTGGCCGATTTGAAGAGACTCTGCGACCCGCTTTCCGACGATGTCGGTACGGTCCAGGCCAAATTCGTTTTTGAACGAGATGAACGTAAATCTGTGGTAATCCACAGCTTTATCGACACTGAAGTCAAAATGGTTTGCCAGCGTTGTCTTGAGCTGGTCACCCTGCCGATCCACAGCGAATGCAGTTATGCCGTGGTGAAGGAGGGTGCGAATACCCAGTCGTTACCGAAAGGTTATGACGTGCTGGAACTGGGCGAAGATCCATTGGATCTGCAGTCACTGATCGAGGAGGAGCTTCTGCTCGCCTTGCCCATTGTGCCTGCTCATCATCCGGAAGAATGCCAGCAGCCGGCGGGAGCAGATGAGCCCGAACCGAGCGAGGACGAGGTAACGCGGTCCAACCCGTTCAGTGTATTGGCGCAGTTAAAGCGTGACCCAAACGTTTAGGAGTTAATCAATTATGGCTGTTCAGCAGAACAAAAAATCCCGCTCTGCCCGTGACATGCGCCGTTCGCACGACGCTCTCGAGGCTAGCACCCTGTCTGTAGAAAAAACCACCGGTGAAGTTCACCTGCGTCACCACGTATCGCCAGAAGGCGTATACCGTGGTCGTAAAGTGATCGACAAGGGCGCTGACGAGTAATCCTTGTCCGCTCAAGTCATCGCGATTGACGCAATGGGCGGGGACTTCGGTCCCCGCAGCATTGTTCAGGCCAGCCTTGCTTGTCTGAATGCTACACCCTCGTTGCACCTGACCCTCGTCGGTCAACCCTCCCTTCTAGAAGAAATGCTCAACGGCCAATCGGCTGTGGATCGTTCGCGCCTGACGATCGCACCTGCGTCCGAAGTCATCACCATGGACGAAAAACCTGCCCAGGTCCTGCGTGGCAAGCCTGACGCCTCGATGCGTGTAGCCCTTGAGCTGCTGCGCGATGGCAAGGTCCAGGCGTGTGTCAGTGCAGGCAATACCGGTGCACTGATGGCGCTGTCGCGTTACGTGCTCAAGACCTTGCCGGGCATCGACCGGCCGGCGATGGTTGCGGCCATCCCCACCCAGCGTGGTTTTTGCCAGCTCCTTGATCTGGGCGCCAACGTCGATTGCAGTGCCGAGCATCTACTGCAATTTGCAGTGATGGGCTCGGTAGCGGCTGAAACCCTGGGTATCGTGCGCCCTCGTGTAGCGCTGCTGAACATCGGTACCGAAGACATCAAGGGTAACCAGCAAGTCAAGCTGGCAGCCACGTTGTTGCAGGCTGCGCGAGGTATCAATTACATCGGCTTCGTTGAGGGCGATGGATTGTACCGGGGTGAGGCGGACGTGGTGGTGTGTGACGGTTTTGTCGGCAATATTTTGCTCAAGTCCAGCGAAGGCCTGGCGACCATGATCGGGGCGCGTATCGAGAAGCTGTTCAGGCAGAACCTGGCCTCGCGGATGGTCGGTGCCCTGGCGTTGCCGTTGATGCGTCGGTTGCAGGCGGACCTGGCACCGGCGCGGCATAACGGTGCAAGTTTTCTCGGGCTGCAGGGCATTGTGATCAAGAGTCATGGTTCGGCGGGCGTGCAGGGGTTTCAAAGTGCGATCAATCGCGCGCTGATCGAAATCCAGGAAAACCTGCCGGAGCGTCTTCATGGGCGCCTCGAAGATTTGTTAACTTAGGCGTTTTCGTCTGACAATGCTTAAATGTGACCGGTCGGTTCAAGCCGCCATCCAACTGTCAGTTTCCTAGCGCCCCCTGGGGCGTCAATTTTTGACGACAAGATCATTAGGGGCTTTGTTTTCATGTCTGCTTCTCTCGCATTCGTCTTTCCTGGGCAGGGTTCGCAGTCCCTCGGCATGCTTTCCGAGCTGGGCGCGCAATACCCGTTGATCCTCGAAACATTCAAAGAAGCTTCCGATGCTCTGGGCTATGACCTGTGGGCACTGACCCAGCAAGGGCCGGAAGAGCAACTCAATCAAACCGACAAAACCCAGCCGGCCATCCTGACCGCCTCGATCGCACTCTGGCGCCTCTGGCTGGCCGAGGGCGGTGCGCGTCCGGCGTTCGTTGCCGGACACAGCCTGGGCGAATACAGCGCTCTGGTGGCTGCTGGCAGTCTGAGCCTGGGTGACGCGGTGAAGCTCGTGGAGCGTCGTGGCCAGTTGATGCAGGAGGCCGTTCCGGCCGGGCAGGGCGGCATGGCTGCGATTCTCGGCCTGGAAGATGCCGATGTGCTGGCAGCCTGCGCCGAAGCCGCGCAAGGCGAAGTGGTCAGCGCTGTGAACTTCAATTCACCTGGCCAGGTGGTGATTGCCGGTGCCAAGGCTGCTGTAGAACGCGCCATTGAAGGGTGCAAGAGCCGTGGTGCCAAGCGTGCCATGCCGTTGCCCGTCAGCGTGCCGTCGCACTGCGAACTGATGCGTCCGGCCGCTGAGCGTTTTGCCGAGTCTATCGCTGCCATTGACTGGCAGGCGCCACAGATTCCAGTGGTACAGAACGTCAGTGCCGATGTGGCTGCGGATCTTGAGACCCTCAAGCGTGATCTGCTGGAGCAACTCTACAAACCGGTTCGCTGGGTCGAATCGGTGCAGACCCTGGCGGCCAAGGGCGCGACCGAACTGGTCGAGTGCGGTCCTGGTAAAGTGCTGGCCGGTCTGAACAAACGCTGCGCCGAAGGCGTATCGACTTCCAATCTCAATACCCCAGATGCTTTCGCTGCCGCCCGTGCAGCGCAGGCCTGAACAGGAGAAGCTTGCATGAGTCTGCAAGGTAAAGTTGCACTGGTGACCGGTGCAAGCCGTGGCATCGGCCAGGCCATTGCCCTGGAACTGGGTCGTCAAGGCGCCATCGTTGTTGGTACCGCGACTTCCGCTTCGGGCGCCGAGCGCATCGCCGCTACCCTGAAGGAAAACGACATCCAAGGCACCGGTCTTGAACTGAACGTCACCAGCGATGAATCCGTTGCGGCGGTGCTGGCAAACATTCAGGAACAGTTCGGTGCGCCGGCAATCCTGGTCAATAATGCCGGCATCACCCGCGATAACCTGATGATGCGCATGAAAGATGACGAATGGTTCGACGTGATCGATACCAACCTGAACAGCCTGTACCGGCTGTCCAAGGGCGTTCTGCGTGGCATGACCAAGGCTCGCTGGGGTCGAATTATCAGTATCGGTTCGGTTGTGGGTGCCATGGGCAACGCAGGCCAAGTAAACTATGCTGCGGCCAAAGCCGGTCTGGAAGGTTTCAGTCGTGCGCTGGCGCGTGAAGTGGGTTCGCGCTCGATTACGGTAAACTCGGTAGCCCCGGGTTTCATCGATACCGACATGACCCGTGAACTGCCGCAAGCGCAACGTGAAGCCTTGTTGACACAAATTCCGCTGGGTCGTCTGGGGCAAGCTCAAGAAATCGCGTCCGTGGTCGCTTTTCTTGCGTCGGATGGTGCGGCATACGTGACTGGGGCTACAATCCCGGTAAACGGCGGGATGTACATGAGTTAAATGTGACGGATTGCTTCAAAAAAATGTCATACGAGCTGTCTAAAATCCGTTATAAAGCTGCAATCTATTTATAGGCGGCGGGCTGCTGGGTTTGAGGAGTGAAGCTTTCGGTTGAAAAACCGAAAAGTCTTTCTATACACTTACCCACCGGCCAGCTGCCTGAATTTGTCCATTAGGAGTGAAAACAAGGTATGAGCACCATCGAAGAGCGCGTCAAGAAAATCGTTGCCGAGCAACTGGGCGTCAAAGAAGAAGAAGTGAAGAACGAAGCTGCCTTCGTTGAAGACCTGGGTGCCGACTCCCTTGACACCGTTGAGCTGGTGATGGCTCTGGAAGAGGAATTCGAGACCGAAATCCCTGACGAAGAAGCTGAAAAAATCACTACTGTTCAGCTGGCTATCGACTACATCAATAAGCATCAGGCTTAATTATTTTTAGTCGTCGCTAGCTGTCATGGAAAAACCGCACTGCCATCATGGCGTGCGGTTTTTTCTTTAGGCCTGATGCAAAGTCGTCATTAGAATAAAGGAGAGTGCTGTGTCGCGTAGACGCGTCGTAGTCACCGGTATGGGTATGTTGTCGCCACTGGGCACGGATGTGCCGAGCAGTTGGCAGGGCATTCTGGCTGGCCGTAGTGGCATTGGTCTGATCGAACACACCGACCTTTCTGCCTATTCCACCCGTTTTGGCGGCTCGGTAAAGGGTTTCAATGTCGAGGAGTACCTGTCGGTCAAAGAGGCCCGCAAGCTCGACCTGTTCATTCAATACGGCCTGGCAGCCGGATTCCAGGCCGTACGTAATGCCGGTCTTGAAGTCACCGATGCCAACCGTGAACGTATCGGCGTGGCCATGGGGTCGGGTATTGGCGGCTTGACCAATATCGAAGAAACCAGCCGTACGCTGCACGAGTCGGGGCCGCGACGGATTTCTCCGTTCTTTGTGCCGGGCTCGATCATCAATATGATTTCCGGTTTCCTGTCCATCCACCTGGGTGTGCAGGGGCCTAACTACGCTATTGCTACGGCGTGTACCACGGGCACCCACTGCATTGGCATGGCCGCGCGCAACATCATGTACGACGAGGCCGACGTGATGATTGCCGGCGGCGCCGAGATGGCGGCCTGCGGGCTGGGCATGGGTGGCTTCGGCGCATCCCGTGCGCTGTCGACCCGCAACGACGAACCGAGCCGCGCCAGTCGGCCGTGGGACAAGGGCCGAGACGGCTTCGTATTGTCCGACGGTTCCGGTGCGCTGGTACTCGAAGAGCTGGAGCATGCCAAGGCGCGCGGCGCGACCATTTATGCCGAGCTGATTGGCTTTGGCACCAGTGGCGATGCCTACCACATGACCTCGCCACCCGCCGACGGTGCCGGTGCTGCCCGCTGCATCACCAACGCACTGCGTGACGCGAAGGTCAACGCCGAGCAGGTGCAGTACATCAATGCCCATGGCACTTCGACCCCGGCGGGCGATCTTGCCGAGGCCCAGGCCATCAAGACCGTGTTCGGTGAGCACGCCTACAAACTGGCGGTCAGCTCGACCAAGTCCATGACCGGCCACCTGCTGGGTGCCGCGGGCGCGGTGGAAGCGATCTTCAGCGTACTGGCGATCAACAGCCAGGTCGCGCCACCGACCATCAACCTTGACGAGCCGGACGAAGGCTGCGATCTGGACTTCGTGCCACACACGGCGCGTGGCATGGACATCGATGTAGTGCTGTCCAACTCCTTCGGCTTTGGCGGTACCAACGGCTCGCTGGTGTTCCGCCGGTTCGCTGGTTGATGGAAAGCTGGGTCGACGGTCAGCCTGCCGACGTTCTGTCGCTCAAGGACCGCGGCCTGGCTTACGGCGATGGGTTGTTTGAAACCATCGCTGTGCGCAATGGCAAACCGGTGTTGCCTGAGCGTCACCTGCAGCGTCTGGCGCTAGGTTGTCAGCGGTTGACGCTCCAGGTTGACATGGGGGCGTTGGAGGCTGAGTTGCGCGCCTACGCGCAATGCCTGGGTGACGGCGTACTTAAGTTGATCGTGACCCGCGGTGATGGTCTTCGCGGTTATGGCGCTGATCCCTCGGCGCCGTCCCGGCGCATCCTGCAGGGCAGTCCGCCGGCCGCCTATCCTCCAGTGCATGCCGAGCAGGGCGTTCGCCTGTTTCCCTGTGCCACCCGTCTGTCCGAGCAACCCTTGCTGGCCGGTCTCAAGCACCTCAATCGTCTTGAACAAGTGATGGCCCGCGCCGAATGGCGCGATGCCGAGCACGCCGAAGGCTTGATGCTGGACACGTCCGGGCGAGTGATCGAAGGCGTCTTCAGTAACCTCTTTCTGGTGCGCGATGGTGAATTGGTCACGGCGGACCTGAGCCGTTGTGGCGTGGCTGGCGTGATGCGGGCCGAATTATTGTATCAAGCCGAGTCTCAAGGCATCGCCACGCACATCACCGACATCCGCCTCGAACAGCTGCACCAGGCCGACGAAGTCTTCGTCTGCAATAGCGTTTATGGCGTATGGCCGGTACGTGCATGCGGTTCGGCGCGCTGGTCGACCGGGCCGCTCACCCGTAAACTGCAGACCCTTGCCCGCACGCTATTGGATGTTTGATTCGTGAGACGTAAATTCTTGCTTCTGCTGGAAACCGGACTGGTTCTGGCGGTGCTGCTGTTGGGCACTTGCGCCTGGAAAATTCATTCGGCGTTGCAACAACCGCTGAACATCACCCAGGAAGAACTGCTGGACGTCCCCAACGGGACCACCCCCACCGGAACCCTCAAGCGCCTCGAAGCGGACGGCCTGATCAAGGACGCTTTCTGGTTGCGCGTCTATTGGCGCTTCAATCTGGCCGGTCAACCGTTGCATTCCGGTGAGTACCGGATGGTGCCGGGAATGACAATGGAAAGCCTGATCGAGGTCTGGAAGCGCGGGGAAGTGGTGCAGTACAGCGTCACCCTGGTGGAGGGGTGGAATTTTCGCCAGGTTCGTGCGGCGCTGGCCAAGGATGAAAAACTCCAGCAGACCCTGGCCGGTCTGAGTGACAGCGAAGTGATGGACCGCCTGGGTCATTCCGGGATATTCCCCGAGGGACGGTTCTTCCCGGACACCTATCGTTTCGTGCGTGGCACATCGGACGCTGACCTGCTGAAAATTGCCTACGACCGGCTCGAAGACGTGCTTGCCAAAGAGTGGGCGCAACGCGCCGCCGATTTACCTTACTCCCAGCCCTATCAGGCGCTGATCATGGCATCCCTGGTGGAAAAGGAAACCGGCGTGCCTGAGGAGCGTGGGCAGATCGCCGGTGTGTTCGTGCGCCGTATGCGCCTGGGCATGCTGTTGCAAACCGACCCTACCGTGATCTACGGGCTGGGCGAGCGCTACAACGGCAAACTCACCCGTGCTCACTTGCGGGAAGAAAACCCCTACAACACCTATCTGATTCCTGGCCTGCCGCCGACACCGATTGCGATGGTGGGGCGCGAGGCGATTCACGCCGCGTTGAACCCAGTTGCCGGCAACAGCCTTTACTTCGTCGCCCGTGGTGATGGTAGCCACGTGTTCTCCGATGACCTGGATGCGCACAATAACGCCGTGCGCGAATATCAGCTCAAGCGCCGAGCCGATTATCGCTCCAGTCCGGCCCCGACTGTGCCGGATGAGGAGCCTATCGACGAACCGAATGCCAGCGAGCCGCCGCGCTCGCAATGACTTTGTTTAAGGATCGCCCGTGACTGGCTTGTTTATAACGCTGGAAGGCCCTGAAGGCGCCGGCAAGAGCACCAACCGCGAATACCTGGCCGAACGCCTGCGAGCCGCCGGCATTGAGGTGGTGTTGACCCGCGAGCCCGGAGGTACACCGCTGGCCGAGCGGATTCGCGAGGTGCTGCTGGCGCCGATCGAAGAAGTCATGAACCCTGACACCGAGCTGTTGCTGGTGTTCGCCGCCCGGGCACAACACTTGGCCGAAGTGATTCGCCCGGCGCTGGCCCGTGGCGCGGTGGTGCTCTGCGATCGTTTTACCGATTCGACCTATGCCTATCAGGGCGGTGGAAGGGGCTTGTCCCTGGAGCGCATCGCCGCGCTGGAAACCTTCGTCCAGGGTGACCTGCGGCCGGACCTGACCCTGGTGTTCGATCTACCGGTGGAAATCGGCCTGGCCCGCGCCAGCGCCCGGGGCCGGCTGGATCGTTTCGAATTGGAAGGCCAGGCGTTCTTCAACGCGGTGCGCAATGCCTTTTTGAGTCGGGCCAAGGCCGATCCGGCGCGTTATCTGTTGATTGATGCCGCTCAGCCGTTGGCGCAAGTCCAGCAGGCGCTGGACGGTTTGTTGCCGTGTTTGTTGGAGCGTGCCCGTGGCTGAAGCCTATCCCTGGCAGGACGGACTCTGGCAGCAACTGGCCGGAAGGGCACAGCATGCCCATGCCTATCTGCTGCACGGCCCGGTCGGTATCGGTAAGCGGGCGTTGGCCGAGCGTCTGATGGCTAGCCTGCTTTGCCAGCGCCCGGGTATCTCGAACGCGTGCGGTGAGTGCAAGTCCTGCCTGTTGCTCAAGGCCGGCAGTCATCCTGACAATTACGTGTTGGAACCGGAGGAGGCGGACAAGGCGATCAAGGTCGACCAGGTCCGGGATCTGGTCAGCTTCGTGGTCCAGACCTCGCAGATGGGCGGGCGCAAGGTGGTGCTGATCGAGCCGGTGGAATCGATGAACATCAATGCCGCCAACGCCTTGCTCAAGAGCCTTGAAGAGCCTTCCGGCGATACCGTGCTATTGCTGGTCAGTCACCAGCCGAGCCGCTTGCTGGCAACCATCAAAAGCCGTTGCGTACAGCAGGCCTGTCCGTTGCCCAGTGAGGCGATGAGCTTGAAGTGGTTGGCCGAGGCCTTGCCTGACAGCAGCGACGAAGAACGCGTCGAGTTGCTGACCCTTGCCGCCGGCTCGCCGTTGGCGGCCGTCAGCCTTCAGGCCCAGGGTGTGCGTGAACAACGGGCGCTGGTGGTGGATGGGGTGAAGAAGCTGCTCAAACAGCAACAGTCTCCCACGCAACTGGCTGAAGGCTGGAACTCCATCCCGCTGCTTCTGCTGTTCGACTGGTTCTGTGACTGGTCGAGTCTGATCCTGCGCTACCAGCTCACCGAGGACGAAACCGGGCTGGGACTGGCGGACATGCGCAAGGTGATTCAGTACCTGGCGCAAAAAAGCAGCCAGGATAAAATCTTGAACATTCAGGACTGGATTCTTGCCCAACGTCAGAAGGTGCTGAGCAAGGCGAACCTCAATCGGGTGCTGTTGCTCGAGGCGCTGTTGGTGCAATGGGCGAGTTTGCCTGGCCGAAACTGACAGACACTGCCTAAACTCAGCTCAATCGCAGCGGAGATCAGCATGAACGAACCTGTCAGTCCCGGGCCACGCAACGGCATCCTGTCCCTGACCATCAAGGACAAGTCGGTGCTCTACGCCGCCTACATGCCCTTCATCAAGAACGGCGGCCTGTTCATCCCCACCAACAAGAATTATCGCTTGGGCGATGAGGTGTTCATGCTCTTGAGCCTGATGGACGAAGCGGAGAAGATTCCGGTTGCCGGCAAGGTGATCTGGATGACGCCCAAAGGCGCCCAGGGTAACCGGGCTGCCGGTGTCGGTGTGCAGTTCAACGACGGCGACCACTCAGCCCGTAATCAGATCGAAACACACCTGGCCGGAACCCTGAAATCCGACCGTCCCACCCATACGATGTAGCCCGGCCCTTTATGCTTGTAGATTCCCATTGTCACCTTGATCGTCTCGACCTCGCCGCCCACGACGGCTCCCTGGATGCTGCACTGGATGCCGCCCGCCAGCGTGGTGTGGGTCACTTCCTGTGCATCGGCGTCAGCGCCGACAATGCCGCCGACGTCAAAGCCCTGGCCGAACGCTATGCAGATGTCGATTGTTCAGTCGGCATCCATCCTCTGGACGTCCAGCCCGACGCTACGCCTGCCCTGGATTGGCTGTTGCGCGAGCTCGACCATCCACGGGTGGTCGCCATTGGCGAAACCGGCCTGGACTATCACTACGAACCACAAGCCGCCGAGGTCCAGCAGGCTTCGTTCCGGCTGCATCTGGAGGCTGCGCAACAGACTGGCAAACCGGTGATCATCCACACCCGCGGCGCCCGGGCCGATACCCTGGCCTTGTTGCGTGACGCCGCGTTGCCCCAGGCGGGGGTGCTGCATTGTTTCACCGAAGACTGGGACATGGCCAAGACCGCGCTGGACATGGGCTATTACATTTCCTTGTCCGGCATTGTCACGTTTCGCAATGCCGACGCGCTGCGGGATGTGGCCAGCAAAGTGCCGGCAGATCGCCTGTTGGTGGAAACCGACTCACCGTACCTTGCGCCGATTCCGTATCGTGGCAAGCCGAACCTTCCGCAATACGTGCGGGAAGTGGCGGAGTTCCTGGCGATGTTGCGGGGCGAGTCCTACGAGCGATTTGCCGAGCAGACTACGGAGAACTTCAAGCGGCTGTTTCCGCTGGCCCATGTCCGCGCGGTGTCTGCCTGAGTTTCAGGCAAAAAAAACCCGGGTTCTGGGGGGTGAATCCGGGTTAAGACCATTAGGAGTAAAACAAAGGCACGCGGTCCGTTGGTACCTTTACCGGCGCGTCACTTGGGGGAGATGTCGCGCCGACAGTTCAAGTATTGATCAGTATGCTGACGCGTCCAGTTTAGCCGGGCTGGTTTTTAAACAAATTTGGAATACGCTCGCTTCGGATAAGTTCTCACTGCCGTCAAAGCCAGTCGTTACGGTGCGGCGAAGCGAATGACAGGAAGCTGGAGCTGCACGGTTTTGTGAAGAACTGTGGTTGGGAACGGATGATCCGTGCATTTTTGCGTAAGTTAGGCATAATACTCGGCTTCGAATTTTGACCCTTCAGACCTTTTTCTTATGCACAAAGAACCCCGTAAGGTCCGTGAGTTTCGTCGCCGCGAGCAGGAAATTCTCGACACCGCGCTCAAGTTGTTCCTCGACCAGGGTGAAGACAGCGTCACCGTCGAGATGATTGCGGATGCCGTGGGTATCGGCAAAGGCACGATTTATAAACATTTCAAATCCAAGGCGGAGATCTACCTGCGCCTGATGCTTGATTACGAGCGCGATTTGAATGAGCTGCTGCATTCGGCCGATGTGGACAAGGACAAGGAGGCCCTGTCCCGGGCCTACTTCGAATTCCGCATGCGCGATCCGCAGCGTTATCGCTTGTTCGACCGCCTGGAAGAGAAGGTGGTCAAGGGTAACCAAGTGCCGGAGATGGTCGAGGAACTGCACAAGATCCGCGCCTCGAACTTCGAGCGCCTGACCCTGCTGATCAAAGGCCGGATCAGTGAAGGTAAGCTCGAAGACGTGCCGCCCTATTTCCACTACTGCGCCGCCTGGGCGTTGGTGCACGGTGCGGTGGCGCTGTATCACTCGCCGTTCTGGAGCAACGTGCTGGAAGACCAGGAAGGCTTCTTCCAGTTCCTGATGGACATAGGCGTTCGCATGGGCAACAAGCGCAAGCGTGACACCGACGTTCCGAGCAGCTAAGTCATTCAGCTGCCTGATTGCGCCATGTCCGCTTACATGGCGCAGTGTCCCAGGAATATACTCAGGCTTGGGCCTTGCGAAAACTTGAGTTCTGGGTCAAGTTTCGTAAGTCCGATTCTTCTTTCGCCGGAGTGATCCATGATCGTTGACCGTCAAGGCAGGCGTTTCCGCAATTTGCGAATCAGCCTGACTTCAGCCTGCAATTACGCCTGTACCTACTGCGTGCCCAACGGCAAGCGGCTGGTGGCTGCGCAGGATGAACTGTCGGCCGAGGCCATGGCGCGCGGTGTGGCCTACCTGATCGAAGCTGCCGGTATCGAGCGGCTGCGCATCACCGGCGGCGAGCCGCTGGTCAGCCCCAAGCTTGAAAGCTTCATGATGGCGGTGGGGCAGATGGGCCTGGAGGACATCAGCCTGACCACCAATGGTCAGTTACTGGCCAAAAAGCTGCCTTTGCTGGTAGATGCCGGCATTCGCCGCATCAACGTTTCCCTCGATACCCTGGACCCAGGGGCGTTTCGCAGTATCGCCCGCGGTGGCGATCTGGCAACCGTGCTCGACGGGATGGATCAGGCCCGTGCTGCGGGAATGAAGATCAAGGTCAACATGGTGCCGTTGCGCGGGCAGAACCTGGATCAGGTGATGCCACTGCTCGAGTACTGCCTGGAGCGCGGCTATGAGCTGCGCTTCATCGAGCTGATGCGCATGGGGCACCTGGCCAGCGACTCCAATGCGTTCCTGCAGCAATTCGTCAGCCTTCAGCAGTTGCTGAGCCTGATCGGCGACCAGTACGAGTACCTGCAAGCCGACGCTCCAGTGGATGCCACCGCAGTGCGCTATGAAATTCCGGGCCTAGGGCATTTTGGCGTGATCGCTAACGAAAGCGTGCCGTTCTGTCGTACCTGCTCACGGTTGCGGCTGTCCTCCACGGGTTGGCTGCATGGCTGCCTGTCGTCGAGTAACCGACACTTTGTCGGCGATCTGCTGGACAAACCCCGTCATCAGGCCTTGCCGGCTCTGCAGCGCTTGCTGGTCAAGGCGTTGGGGGATAAGCAGGAAGTGGCGTTCTCTGGCGGCGCAACCATCATGAAAATCATCGGCGGTTGACGAATGCTATCGCGGGCAAGCTTTGCTCCCAGGTGAACACCGTACCTGTGGGAGCAAGGCTTGCCCGCGATAGCAATTTCCCCTTCACTTGGATGTGTCTGACACCCCCATTTCGATGAGCTGGCGCAAAAGCTGCATCCAATGGCCATTCGCCGGTTTTCCGTCACCGGTTTTTGGAGGGTAGGATGCGTAGCCTGGTTTTGCTGCTGGCCGTTTTGGCGCTCGGTGGCTGCATGAATGTCAGCGACATGGGGGAGGGCGTTCGCTACCACATGAGCGACGCCGGTTTGCTGGACCACAGCGACAGCCGGCGTGTGAATAACCTGCGCATCCAGCCGGATTCGTTCATCTACATTGCTCAGGGTGCCTTCGCGCCTCCCGGCAGTGCCTACCCGCGGCCCAATGTCGTCGCCGAAGAGGCCTTCAACGGTTTCATCGAGTATTTCCCCATGGTGCGTCGTGCCCGGGTTCCCGAGGGCCTGGACCAAGCCATGGGCGAAGCCCGAGCCGCCGGTGCTCACTACTTGCTGTATACGCGGTTCGCCAAGGCCGACAACCGTATCGGCAACACCGACGAATGGCTGGATGAAGAGGCCGTGGACCGTTTGGGTGTCGACACCAGCGTCATTCAAATCATGTTGATCGAGACCAGTACCCAGTATTTGATTGATACTGCACGCATCAAGAGTCGTGGCGGTTTACTGACGTTGCACGACAAACAGCCAGAAGACCTGATCGCTCCCCCTTTGCGCGAGTATGCCCGCAGCCTGTTGGGAGTGAGCGACCAGTAACATTCAAGGAGTCACCATGAGCGGACCGCAAAAAGCCAATGACCTGCTGGGGCAGATCCCCAAGACCAAAGGTTTGCCGCCAGTCCACTTGTGGAATCCTGACTTCTGCGGCGATATCGACATGCGCATCGCCCGTGATGGCACCTGGTATTACCTGGGTACGCCAATCGGGCGCAAGCCGATGGTCAAGCTGTTCTCCACTATCATCCGCCGCGACGGCGATGATTACTTCCTGATCACTCCTGTGGAAAAAGTTGGCATCAAGGTCGACGATGCACCGTTTGTGGCGGTGACCCTGGAGGTTGAAGGGCAGGGTGAGCAGCAGCGACTGCGCTTCACCACCAACGTCGAGGAAACCACTGAGGCCGGCGGCGAACATCCGATGCGGGTGGTGATCGATCCGCAAACCCAGGAACCCGCGCCCTACGTGCACGTACGCAGCAACCTCGAAGCGCTGATCCATCGCAATGTGTTCTACCAGTTGGTGGAGCTGGCGGTCAGTCGCGAGATCGACGGGCAGAGGTGGTTGGGGGTATGGAGTGGTGGGGTATTTTTCCCGATAGGCCTGGAACCCTGATCCCTGTGGGAGCGAGCCTGCTCGCAGTATGGCCAACCTTGTCTTAACTGATCCACCGCTATCGCGAGCAGGCTCGCTCCCACCCGGGTGAAGCCGTAAAATTCAAATTGACACCCAATCATATGATGATTAGTTTGGGCCTCTATAGAAAGTGGCCCCGGGGTGTTCATGTCCAGCAGTTTTCACGCATCGACCGTCGATTGGCTGGGGGGCTGGATAGCCGCCGGTCAGGTCAAGCCTGGGCAGACCATCAAGGTTGAGGCCGACCTCGGCCAGCAATTGGGCGTCAGCCGCACGGTGATCCGCGAAGCGATCAAGACCCTGGTGGCCAAAGGCATGCTGGAAGTCGGCCCGAAAGTCGGGACACGGGTGCTGCCGGTGCGTCGCTGGAATCTGTTCGACCCGCAGGTGGTCGGTTGGCTGTCGCGCAGTGGGCTGCCGGAAAATTTCGTCGATGACCTGCTGGACCTGCGGCGTACCATCGAACCGATGGCGGTGCGCTGGGCGTGTGAGCGCGCGACGGCCGATCAGGTGCAGGCGATCCGCCTGGCCTACCATGCCCTGGAGCGGGCGGTGGACAGCGGGGCCGATTACAACCGTGCCGACCAGTTCTTCCATGAGTGCATCCTCGCTGCCAGCCACAATCAATTTATTGAGCAAATGGTCCCGGCCCTGGGCGCGCTGCTGGCGGTGTCGTTCGAGGTGTCCGCCGCCGACCCGGATGAGCTGCGCCGCACGTTGCCGATCCACAAGGATATTGCCGAAGCCATCGCTGCCCGTGACGCGGCGCGGGGCGTCTGGGCCTGCATGACCTTGATCGATAACGCTGACCTGGCGATCAAGCGTTTTTACCCTAACGTCATGGCCGGGCGGACAGAGATCGCCGGGCAAGCGGGAAACAGGAGTGTTCAATGATGTGGGCGGCTGTGACGGAACACCGGGCGATATTGGGAGAGGGCCCCTTCTGGGACGAGCCGACCCAAGCACTGTATTGGGTCGACATTGCTGGTAAACAGGCGCTGCGGCTGATCGGCGCGAATGTGCAAATCTGGCAGATGCCCGAGCATGTGTCCGCTTTCATTCCGACACAAAGCGGCGACGCCTTGGTGACCCTGAGCAGCGGTGTCTATCGACTCGATCTGGATTCGCCGGGACTGGAACCGAACCTGAAATTGCTGTGCATGGCCGATCCCCGGCCAGGGAATCGCGCCAACGAGGCCCGTTGCGATGCCCTGGGCCAGCTCTGGCTCGGCACCATGCAGAACAACATCGGCGAAAACGCAGAAGACCTGCCCATTGAAGGACGATTCGGGGGCCTGTTTCGCATTGGCGCCGATGGCCGGGTCATGCCGCTGCTGCGTGATCGGGGCATTCCCAACACTCTGTTATGGAGTCCTGACGGCACTACGGTGTATTTCGGCGAAAGTCTCGACGGCACGCTTTACCGACATTTCATTTATCCCGACGGCAGCCTGGCCCCCGCCGAGGTCTGGTTTGGCCCTCACCCGCGTGGCGGCCCCGACGGCTCGGCAATGGATGCCAGGGGCTATGTCTGGAATGCTCGCTGGGACGGTAGCTGCCTGCTGCGACTGAACCCGCAAGGTCAGGTTGATCGGGTGATCGAGCTGCCCGTCAGTCGTCCCACCAGCTGTGTGTTTGGTGGTGAGGACCTCAAGACACTGTACATCACCAGTGCGGCGAGCCCACTTAACCATCCACTCGACGGCGCGGTGTTGTCGATGCGAGTCGATGTACCCGGTGTGGCTTGTACGCGGTTTGCGGGCTGAATCCCAAAATATGGGATGTAAATATATATATTGAGATTATTTGGCGAGCGGGTTTATAGTCGGTCCCATCAGCGACACGCACTCACACTAAAAAAACAAGACAGGTGAAGTGATGCAACGATCTTCCTCCGTACCGCCCGACGGCGTACGCGATTCCAAAAGCCTTTCGACCGGTCATCTCTGGATGTCCGGTTTTTGTCGTGCTTGCGGACAGGAGTCTTGAGTCATGGCCCACACCCTGTCCTTGTTACCGATGCCCGAACCCCCGAAAGGCGAACGCCTGAAAAACAAAGTTGTGCTGCTGACCGGGGCTGCCCAAGGCATTGGCGAGGCGATCGTCGCCGCGTTCGCCTCGCAGCAGGCACGCTTGGTCATCAGTGATATCCAGGCCGAGAAGGTTGAGACAGTCGCAGCCCTCTGGCGTGAACGCGGGGCGGATGTGCAGGCACTCAAAGCCGATGTATCCAACCAGCAGGACCTGCATGCCATGGCCCGTCGTGCCGTCGAGCTGCACGGTCGCATCGACGTTCTGGTGAACTGCGCGGGCGTGAACGTATTTCGTGACCCGCTGGAAATGACCGAGCAAGATTGGCGGCGTTGTTTCGCCATCGACCTGGATGGCGCCTGGTACGGTTGCAAGGCTGTGTTGCCGCAGATGCTTGAGCAGGGCGGGGGCAGCATCATCAATATCGCCTCGACTCATTCATCCCACATCATTCCCGGCTGTTTCCCTTACCCGGTGGCCAAGCACGGACTGCTCGGCCTGACCCGCGCATTGGGTATCGAATACGCGCCCAAAGGTGTGCGGGTGAATGCCATTGCGCCGGGTTACATCGAAACCCAATTGAATATCGACTACTGGAACGGCTTCGCCGATCCACATGCCGAACGCCAGCGTGCGCTGGATCTGCACCCGCCACGCCGAATCGGCCAGCCGATCGAAGTGGCAATGACGGCGGTGTTCCTGGCCAGCGATGAAGCACCTTTCATCAACGCCTCGTGCATCACCATCGATGGCGGACGTTCGGTCATGTACCACGACTGAATATTTCGGGATTTCAGTCGGAAACTTCGCCTGTAATCCAATCATCATACGATATGACTATTTGGACCTATGCTGTACAGCAACATGTTTGACCGCCCAGCCTGCGCATTTCCACTGATGTTGGAGCAGGGCCCTGGACGTTTTGGCTTTCAATAAAAAAAACAAGGAGACAGCTATGAATCATCGTCGTGGGATCCGTTCCCTGTGCCGTGCCGCCCTGGCGGTTACTGCCGTCAGCCTCAGCAGCACCTTGCTGGCGGCCGAAGAAGTGAAGATCGGTTTTCTGGTCAAGCAGGCCGAAGAACCCTGGTTCCAGACCGAATGGGCGTTCGCCGAAAAGGCTGGTAAGGACCGGGGCTTCACGGTGATCAAGATCGCCGTGCCCGACGGCGAGAAGACCCTCTCGGCCATCGACAGCCTCGCCGCTAATGGCGCCAAGGGCTTCGTGATCTGCCCACCGGACGTGGCTCTCGGCCCGGCCATCGTGGCCAAGGCCAAACTCAATGACATGAAAGTGATTGCTGTGGATGACCGTTTCGTCGGCTCCGATGGCAAGTTCATGGAAGACGTGCCGTACCTGGGCATGGCCGCGTTCGAAGTGGGCCAGAAGCAAGGCGACGCGATGGCCGCTGAGGCGAAAAAGCGCGGTTGGGACTGGAAAGACACCTATGCCGTGATCAACACCTACAACGAGCTGGATACGGGCAAGAAACGTACCGACGGTTCGGTCGACGCCCTGAAGAAGGCCGGCTTTCCAGACGATCACATCCTTTATACCGCGCTGAAAACCCTCGACGTGCCGGGCAGCATGGACGCCACCAACTCGGCCCTGGTGAAACTGCCCAGCGGGGCGAAAAACCTGATCATCGGCGGCATGAACGACAACACAGTGCTGGGCGGCGTGCGCGCCACCGAAAGCGCCGGGTTCAACGCGGCCAATGTGATCGGGATCGGCATCAACGGCACCGACGCCATCGGCGAACTGAAAAAACCCAACAGCGGTTTCTTCGGTTCGATGCTGCCAAGCCCGCACATCGAAGGCTACAAGACCGCCGAAATGATGTACGAGTGGATCACCACCGGCAAAGAGCCACCMAAGTACACCGCCATGGACGAGGTGACGCTGATCACTCGGGAGAACTTCAAGCAAGAACTGGAGAAGATCGGCCTGTGGAACTGATGGTCGGTTGATTCAAAAGCGGCCCTGGCCTGACGAGTGCCGGGGTCGCTTGATCTCTGTGAGTTCGAGGTGGTTATGCAAGCGCAAACAGCGACACAGCAACACAACATGGGCGGCAGCTTGCGGTTCAACGGGATTGGTAAATCCTTTCCCGGCGTGCAGGCGCTGGCCAATATCAGTTTCGTTGCTCATCCGGGACAGGTCCATGCTTTGATGGGCGAGAACGGCGCGGGCAAGTCCACGTTGCTGAAGATCCTCGGCGGTGCCTACATCCCCAGCAGCGGCGACCTGCAGATCGGCGAGCAGACGATGGCTTTCAAAGGTACCGCCGACAGCATTGCCAGCGGCGTGGCGGTGATCCACCAGGAGCTGCACCTGGTGCCGGAAATGACCGTTGCCGAAAATCTGTTCCTGGGGCATTTGCCGGCCCGTTTCGGCCTGGTCAATCGTGGGCAATTGCGCCAGCAGGCGTTGGCGTTGCTCAAAGGCCTGGCCGACGAAATCGACCCCCAGGAAAAAGTCGGTCGCCTGTCCCTCGGCCAGCGCCAACTGGTGGAAATCGCCAAGGCCTTGTCCCGTGGCGCCCATGTCATTGCCTTCGATGAACCCACCAGCAGCCTCTCGGCGCGGGAAATCGACCGCCTGATGGCGATCATCACCCGCCTGCGGGACGAGGGCAAAGTGGTGCTGTATGTCAGCCACCGCATGGAAGAGGTGTTCCGCATCTGTAACGCGGTCACGGTGTTCAAGGACGGCCGTTATGTGCATACCTTCGAGAACATGAGCGAGCTGACCCACGATCAGTTGGTCACCTGCATGGTCGGTCGCGACATCCAGGACATCTACGATTACCGTCCCCGCGAGCGCGGCGATGTGGCGTTGCAGGTCGAGGGGCTGCTCGGCCCGGGCCTGCGTGAGCCGGTGAGTTTCCAGGTGCATAAAGGTGAAATCCTCGGCTTGTTTGGGCTGGTGGGTGCCGGCCGTACCGAGTTGCTGCGGTTGCTCAGTGGGCTGGAACGCCAAACTGACGGGCGCCTGGTTCTGCATGACCAGCAGTTGAAACTGCGTTCACCCCGGGATGCCATTGCCGCGGGCGTGTTGCTCTGCCCGGAGGATCGCAAGAAGGAAGGCATCATCCCGTTGGGCAGCGTCGGCGAGAACATCAACATCAGCGCTCGCGGCGCCCATTCCACCCTGGGGTGCCTGTTGCGGGGCGACTGGGAACGGGGTAACGCCGACAAGCAGATCAAGGCGCTGAAAGTGAAGACGCCATCGGCGGGTCAGAAAATCATGTACCTGTCTGGCGGAAATCAGCAGAAAGCGATTCTCGGTCGCTGGCTGTCGATGCCGATGAAAGTCCTGTTGCTGGACGAGCCCACGCGCGGTATCGACATCGGCGCCAAGGCCGAGATTTATCAGATCATCCACAACCTGGCGGCCGATGGCATTGCGGTGATTGTGGTGTCCAGCGATCTGATGGAAGTGATGGGCATATCCGACCGAATCCTGGTGCTCTGCGAAGGGGTTATGCGCGGCGAGCTGCCGCGTGACCAGGCCAACGAATCCAACCTGCTGCAACTGGCGCTGCCACGCCAGCGCGTTGCCGACGCGGCGAACTGAGAGGTAAACATGACCATTCAAAACAATGCACTGCCAACGGCACGCAAACCCCTGGATCTGCGGCGCTTCCTGGACGACTGGGTCATGCTGCTGGCGGCTGTCGCAATCTTTGTGCTCTGCACCCTGATGATCGACAACTTCCTGTCCCCCCTGAACATGCGAGGCCTGGGCCTGGCGATTTCCACCACGGGCATCGCGGCCTGCACCATGTTGTATTGCCTGGCTTCCGGGCACTTCGACTTGTCGGTGGGCTCGGTGATTGCCTGTGCCGGTGTGGTCGCGGCGGTGGTGATGCGTGACACCAACAGCGTGTTCCTCGGCGTCAGTGCGGCGCTGGTGATGGGGCTGATCGTCGGGCTGATCAATGGCATCGTCATTGCCAAGCTACGGGTCAATGCGTTGATCACGACGCTGGCGACCATGCAGATCGTCCGGGGCCTGGCCTACATCTTTGCCAATGGCAAGGCGGTGGGCGTGTCCCAGGAATCGTTCTTCGTGTTCGGTAACGGCCAGATGTTCGGCGTGCCGGTGCCGATCCTGATCACCATTGTCTGCTTTCTGTTTTTCGGCTGGTTGTTGAACTACACCACCTACGGGCGCAACACCATGGCCATTGGTGGCAACCAGGAGGCGGCGTTGTTGGCAGGGGTGAACGTTGATCGGACCAAGATCATCATCTTCGCCGTGCATGGTGTGATCGGTGCCTTGGCGGGTGTGATCCTGGCCTCACGCATGACCTCGGGCCAACCGATGATCGGCCAGGGCTTTGAACTGACCGTGATCTCGGCTTGCGTGTTGGGCGGGGTGTCGTTGAGCGGCGGTATCGGCATGATTCGCCATGTCATCGCCGGGGTGCTGATTCTGGCGATTATTGAAAACGCGATGAACCTGAAGAACATCGACACCTTCTACCAGTACGTCATCCGTGGCTCGATCCTGTTGCTGGCGGTGGTGATCGACCGAATGAAACAACGCTGAAACCTGCCCCGACCGGGCTGGACCCAATCGCGAGCAGGCTCGCTCCCACAGGATTTGTGCCGGATTCCGAACCCGAGCACGGCGCAGATCCCCCTGTGGGAGGTTCCGAACTCCGGCACAGCGCAGAACCCTGTGGGAGCGAGCCCGCTCGCGATGGCGTCATTCCTGACGCCCGCGATCAACCGACCTTGCGCAGCGCTTCAACCAATTCCTGCTTACGCATCTTCGAACGTCCGGGAATGTTCTTCGCCCGGGCCTCTTTCATCAGGTTATCCACAGTCTGGGTCGCGCGGGAGGCCTTGCTGGTGCGCGGCTGACCTTCGCGGGTCTTGGCTGCGCGACGGGCCGATTCCTTGCGGTCGGTTTTCTTTTCTGCTGCCGGTTTTGTCTTCCCCGACCCACCGGAGCGTTCGCCACCGCCAGACTGCTTGTTGACCGTCGCCCAAGCACGAGCCTCGGCCTTGTCCTCGGACAAACCCTTTTTCTCGTAACTTGCTTCAATGTGTTCGGCTTTGCGCTTTTGCTCGGCTGTGTATTTGTCTTTGCTTCCACGAGGCATGGGAATCTCTCCTCAAGTGTGTGAGCAGAGCCACCCGCCAGGAGCGCGTCGCTCGCTCCCTGGGGGGTTACTGGCTGGCGCCGCCCTCGGAACCCGACCCGCCGGTGGTGGTTTTCGAGCCCGTGCCGGTTTCGGCGTTATCGGGGGTATTGGAGTCCGGCGTATTCATGCCGCCCTGACGACCCGCATCATTGCCCTGCACCCGCGGATCGGTGCCGTTGGCGGGAGGCTGACCATTGTTCAGGCCGCCACCGGTGCCATCGGTGTTCAGCTTGGGCATGCCTTCGGTTGCGGGGGAATTGGGCGCCTGTACCGGATCGGTCGGACCGGTGCCGTCGGTGGTGGCTGCGAAAGCCGCCGAAGACAGCAGCGTGGCGAATGTGAATGCAGTCAGCCTTGATGAGATCATGGTGTCGCCTCCATTTTTTAGAATGCTTGCCTGATTTTGGGCTGTCCTGAATCCGGGTTTGTGCCTGACAGGCGACGAATGGTGCCGTAGGGACCGTCACTCAAAATTTGTCTTCGAGGTGTGACGAGCGCAGCGTGGCGGCTTAGTATGGCGCTTTCAATTGGCTACAAGGCCCGTTCATGTCGATCCAGATTCGTCCTGCGCAACCCAGCGATGCGCCTCAAATCCTTGCCTTCATCACTGAACTTGCCGATTACGAAAAGGCCCGCCACGAAGTCATCGCCAGCGTGACGGACATTCAGCGCAGCCTGTTCAGCGAGGGCTCCACTGCCCATGGACTGATCTGTCTGCGTGATGGCGTGCCCATCGGTTATGCGGTGTTTTTCTTCAGTTATTCCACGTGGCTGGGCAGCAACTGCCTGTACCTCGAAGACCTGTACATCACGCCTGACCAGCGCGGCGGCGGGGCAGGGAAGACGCTGCTGCGTCACCTGGCGAAAATTGCCTGCGACAACGACTGCGGCCGCTTCGAGTGGAGCGTGCTGGACTGGAACACGCCGGCGATCGAGTTCTACAAGTCCCTCGGCGCGCAACCCCAGGAAGAGTGGGTGCGCTACCGGATGGACGGCAAGGTGCTACGGGATTTCGCTAACGGCAATTGAGCACTTCATGAGTGGGCGTCGGATGCCCACTCGGCAAACCCCGGTCGTGGTTCGAGTCGTTTGCAATATGCGGCCACGGCCGGGTAGTCCGGGCGTTCCATGGGCGTCTGGCGCCAGCGATGCACCGACAGACCGATGAGCACATCCGCGAGGGAAAAATCCGCACCGGCCACGTAGGCGCCAGTGCGGCTCAACTGATCCTCCAGCAACCCCATCTTTTCGTTCCAGCCTTTGACCCCGGCGGCGATGCGTTGTGGGTCCTGAAACTCCGGGTTCTTGCGCACCAATGCATGAAACGCATAGCCCCATGACGGGTTGAGTTCGGTCGCTTGCCAGTCCATCCACTGTTCGATTCGGGCGCGCGCGGCCGGTTCGACGGGCAGTAGATCGTTGCCTCCATGCTTGCCCACAAGGTAGCGACAAATGGTGTTGGACTCCCACAGCACACCGTTTTCATCAATGATCACCGGCACTTGGGCGTTGGGGTTGAGCGCCAGAAACTCGGGGTCATGGGTCGAGGCAAAGCCGATGCCCCAGTCTTCGCGCTCGTAGGCGATCTCCAGCTCCTGACAGGTCCACAACACTTTTCTGACGTTGATCGAAGAAGTGCGGCCGAGGATTTTCAACTGTTGTCCCATCCCTTTTTCCCTGAGTTGTTTGGCGTCCGATCAGAAACGTAGCAGGGTCTTGGGCGAATGGCGATTGGCTTTGTCGTCGATGTATTTAATCCCAATATATGGGAGTGATATTTATATATTGAGATTTTGTTGCGCCCAGGTTTATAGTCCGTGCACTCACTGCCAAAAAACAAAACAGGTGAAACGGATGCAGGCGCAATTGATTGCGCTCGATTGGGGGACCACCTCATTACGGGCTTACAAACTCGCCGCCGGGGGCGAGGTGCTCGAACAGCGTTCGCTGTCGTCGGGGATCATGCAGTTGCCCTCCGGGCCGCGAACGGTGGCCGGTCAGGTGTGCATCGACGGTTTTGAACTGGCCTTCGACGAGGCGTGCGGCGATTGGCTCGACGCCCAGCCAGGCCTGCCCGTGATCGCCTGCGGCATGGTCGGCAGCGCCCAGGGCTGGCGCGAAGCGCCTTACTGCGACACACCCGCCAACGTCGCCAATCTCGGACATTCCCTACAAATCATTCGTAGTCTTCGCGGTGTCGATGTGCACATCGTGCCGGGGGTGATCCAGCGTTCGCGGTTACCCAATGTCATGCGCGGCGAAGAAACCCAAGTGCTTGGCGCCTTGCACAGCCTGCCGGATGAAGCGGTACTGATCGGCTTGCCCGGCAGCCATTCGAAATGGGTGGAAGTGGCCAACGGTTGCATCGTGCATTTCGATACGTTCATGACCGGCGAGATCTTCGCCGTGCTCAGTGACCACAGCATTCTGGGCCGCACCCAGCAACGTGGCACGGCGTTCGATAGCCTGGCTTTTGATCGCGGCGTGCAGGTGGCGTTGTCGGTGGACGGCCAGATCGGCCCGTTGTCCACCGTGTTCAGTGCCCGCAGTCTGGGCTTGACTGGCGAACTCAGTGGCAGCGCCCAGGCGGATTACCTTTCCGGCCTCCTGATCGGTCATGAGCTGACGGCCCTGGCTACCGTGCAACGCCGACGGCGCGACACCATTCATCTGCCGACGGTGGTGTTGATCGGCAATTCTCAACTCTGCGTCCGTTATCAACGGGCCCTCGATGCCTGCGGTTTTGCCCGGGTGTCCCTGGCCGAACAGGCCACCGAACGTGGTTTGTGGCAACTGGCCGTGGCGGCCGGGCTGCTCGATTCCACCGCATCGCGTTAAACGACTGGAGGTCTGACATGCTCACACAAGCACTGGCGCACAACGGGCTGATCGCAATTTTGCGCGGTCTGCGTCCGGAGGAGGCCGCCGCTATCGGCGAAGTCCTTTATGGCGCCGGATTTCGCGTCATCGAAGTACCGCTCAATTCTCCCGAGCCGTACGAAAGTATCCGCATCCTGCGCAGTACCTTACCCGCCGATTGCCTGATCGGGGCCGGCACGGTGCTCACGCCGGAACAGGTCGAGCAAGTGAAAGCCGCCGGCGGTCAAGTCATCGTTATGCCCCATAGCGATCCTAAGGTGTTGCGGGCGGCGAAAGCCGCGGGCTTGTACCTCTCGCCCGGCGTCGCCACGCCCACCGAAGCCTTTGCTGCACTGGCCGAAGGTGCCCATGTGTTGAAGATGTTTCCTGCCGAGCAAATGGGGCCGGCGGTGGTCAAGGCGTGGCTCGCGGTATTGCCGGCCGGAACCGTGCTGGTGCCGGTGGGCGGGATTACCCCGGACAACATGGCGGTGTTCGTCGAGGCCGGCGTCAAGGGGTTCGGCCTGGGTTCCGGGTTGTTCAAGCCGGGCCTGACGGCTGACGAAGTGGCGGTGCGCGCCAAGGCCTACGTGGCCGCGTGGAATGCCTTGAACTGACGACTTTTCCAGCGCCCCGCGCGCTGCATCTGATAAGAGAGACAACAAGATGAAAATCACCAAACTGACCACGTTTATCGTTCCGCCGCGCTGGTGCTTCCTCAAGGTCGAAACCGACGAAGGCGTCACTGGTTGGGGCGAACCCGTGGTTGAAGGCCGCGCCCACACGGTGGCGGCCGCCGTTGAGGAATTGTCCGACTACCTGATCGGCAAAGACCCACGCAACATCGAAGACATCTGGACCGTGCTGTATCGCGGCGGCTTCTACCGCGGCGGGGCGATTCATATGAGCGCCCTGGCCGGTATCGACCAGGCGTTGTGGGACATCAAGGGCAAGGCCCTGGGCGTGTCAGTCAGCGATTTGCTTGGCGGGCAGGTACGCGACAAGATCCGCGTGTATTCGTGGATCGGCGGCGACCGCCCGGCGGACACCGCCCGAGCGGCGAAAGAAGCCGTGGCGCGGGGTTTCACGGCGGTGAAGATGAACGGCACCGAAGAACTGCAGTTTCTCGACACCTTTGAAAAGGTCGACCTGGCCCTGGCCAATGTCGCGGCGGTACGGGATGCAGTCGGGCCGAACGTCGGCATTGGCGTGGACTTCCACGGTCGGGTGCACAAGCCGATGGCCAAGGTGCTGATGAAGGAGCTCGATCCGTACAAGCTGATGTTCATCGAAGAACCGGTGCTCAGTGAGAACTACGAAGCCCTGAAGGAATTGGCGCCGCTGACCAGCACCCCGATTGCCCTGGGCGAGCGGTTGTTCTCGCGCTGGGATTTCAAACGGGTGCTCAGCGAAGGTTACGTGGACATCATCCAGCCGGATGCGTCCCACGCCGGTGGCATCACCGAAACCCGCAAGATCGCCAACATGGCCGAGGCCTACGACGTGGCGCTGGCACTGCACTGCCCGCTGGGCCCGATCGCCCTGGCGGCGTGCCTGCAACTGGATGCGGTCTGCTACAACGCGTTCATCCAGGAGCAGAGCCTGGGCATCCATTACAACGAGAGCAACGACCTGCTGGATTACATCAAGGATCCGCGGGTGTTCGACTATGACAAGGGTTTCGTGAAAATCCCTAACGGTCCAGGCCTGGGCATCGAGATCAATGAGGAGTACGTCATCGAACGCGCCGCCATCGGCCACCGCTGGCGCAACCCGATCTGGCGGCATGCCGATGGCAGTTTTGCTGAGTGGTGAGTGGGTTCTGATTTCACCCGATCCCCTTGTGGGAGCGAGCCTGCTCGCGATGGCGATTTGTCCGCTGCACATGAGTCAACTGACACACCGTCATCGCGAGCAGGCTCGCTCCCACATTTGATCTCCCCTGCTGGGAGATCCGCTCAACGTCCCCGATTCCTCAATAAACATAAAAAGAGGCACCTCACATGCAAGCGCACACCCTGAGCGCGCAAGCGTCGTTGGTGACGCCCAGCCGCAAGCGTTTTTTCATCATGGTCCTGCTGTTCATCACCGTGGTGATCAACTACCTGGACCGCAGCAACCTTTCGATCGCCGCCCCCGCGCTGACCAGTGAGCTGGGCATCGATCCGATCCACGTCGGGCTGATTTTCTCGGCGTTCGGCTGGACCTACGCCGCCATGCAGATCCCCGGCGGCTGGCTGGTGGATCGGGTGCCCCCGCGTATTCTGTATAGCGTTGCACTATTGCTGTGGTCGGTGGCCACGGTGATGCTCGGTTTTGCCGCCAGCTTCATCGCGTTGTTCGTCCTGCGCATGGCGGTTGGCGCCCTGGAGGCACCGGCCTACCCGATCAATAGCCGCGTGGTGACCACCTGGTTTCCTGAGCGCGAACGGGCCACGGCCATTGGTTTCTACACCTCGGGGCAGTTCGTCGGGCTGGCCTTCCTGACGCCGGTATTGGCGTGGCTGCAACACGCCTTCGGTTGGCACATGGTATTTGTCGCCACGGGCGCGGTGGGCATCATCTGGGCGGTGATCTGGTACGCGGTGTATCGCGAACCGCGGGATTTCAAAGGGGTCAACGCCGCCGAGATCGAACTGATCCGCGAAGGCGGCGGGTTGGTGGATATCCAGGCCGATACAGCCAAGGCCAAGGCCAAGTTCAGTTGGGCGGACCTGGGTATCGTCCTGACCCAGCGCAAGCTGTGGGGCATTTACCTGGGCCAGTTCTGCCTGAATTCCACACTGTGGTTTTTTCTGACCTGGTTCCCGACCTACCTGGTGAAATATCGCGGCATGGACTTCATCAAGTCCGGCCTGTTGGCGTCATTGCCGTTCCTCGCCGCGTTTGTCGGTGTGTTGTGTTCCGGGTTCTTCTCCGACTGGTTGATCCGTCGCGGTTCCACGGTGGGGTTCGCCCGCAAACTGCCGATCATCGGCGGGCTGCTGATCTCTACGGCGATCATCGGCGCCAACTTCGTTGAGTCGACACCGCTGGTGATCGCTTTCCTGGCCCTGGCGTTTTTCGGCAATGGCCTGGCGTCGATCACCTGGTCGCTGGTCTCGACCCTGGCGCCCGCGCGGTTGCTTGGCTTGACGGGCGGGGTGTTCAATTTCATCGGTAACCTGGCGGCCATCGCCACGCCCATCGTCATCGGTTTCCTCGCCAGCGGCGATTCGTTTGCCCCAGCCATCACCTATATCGCCGTGCTGGCGTTGATTGGCGCGCTGTCCTACATCCTGCTGGTAGGGAAGGTCGAGCGCATCGAGTTGTAGTCCGACGGGGCGGGCGACCATAATGCCGCCCGTTCCCCGCTCACTGTTGAAGGCCGGATATGCAGCAAGACGATCCAAAAATCACCAAGGACGCGGCGCCCACAGGCACCCAGACACTGCTGCGTGGTCTGGGTGTGGTCCAGGCGGTCGCCAGCGGCGCCCGTGACCTGAAGGAAATCGCCCGGTTGATCGGCACCACTCGCAGCACCACCCATCGTTTGGCCAGTTGCCTGGTGGATGAGCGCTACCTGCGGGTGGTGCCGCAAGTGGGTTATCTGTTGGGGCCGAAGCTGATCGAGCTGGGTTTTCAGGCCCGGGAAGAGTTGCCGCTGGTGAGCCTGGCGGGGCCGTACCTGGACGAGTTGTCGGCGCTCACCGGTGACACTGTTCACCTGGCGATTCGCGAGGGCGACGAGGTGTTGTACCTGCTGAAAAATCCAGGGCGCAATGGCCCGGAAATGCGTTCGCGCGTGGGCCATCGCATGCCGCTGGCGCGTACCGGGATCGGTAAGGCGCTGATGCTCGATGATTCTCAGGAACAATGGAAAAGGCTGTATGAAATCAGCTTGCCGGCGGGAGGGAAGAATCAGTTCTGGCCCCAGCATCAGGAGCAATCCTGGGAGCAGTTCCAGCAGCGGATGGTGGAGTATGTAGCGGGTGGTTATGCCTTCGATCTGGAAGACAACGAGCCGTCGATTCGTTGCGTGGCGGCGCCGATCCGCGACGCCGGCAAGCGCATCGTCGCCGGTATCAGCATCGCCAGCACCGTACCGTATATGCCGCTGGAAAAAATGGCCGAGCTGATTCCCCTGGTCAAAGGGGTCACAGCCCGGCTGTCGGCGGAACTAGGCGCGAAGGTCTGACGAACGTCAGGCTTTGAGCGTCGCCATGTCGATGACGAAGCGGTACTTCACGTCGCCTGCGATCATGCGGCTGTAGGCCTCGTTGATCTGGCGGATGTCGAGCATTTCAATGTCGCAGCTGATGTTGTGTTCGGCGCAGAAATCCAGCACTTCCTGGGTTTCGGCAACACCGCCGATCAGCGAGCCGGCCAGGACCCGACGGCCCATGATCAGTTTGGCCGCGTGTACCGGCGGATCGATCGGCTCGACCAGACCCACCAGGATATGCACGCCGTCGAAACGCAAGGTGTCGAGGTAGGGATTGAGGTCGTGCTGCACCGGAATGGTGTCCAGCAGGAAGTTGAAATGTCCGGCGGCAGCAGCCATCTGTTCTGCGTCGGTAGACACGATCACGTGGTCGGCGCCCTGGCGTCGGGCTTCCTCAGCCTTGCTCGCCGAGCGGGTGAACAGCGTCACTTCCGCGCCCATGGCCTTGGCGAACTTGATGCCCATGTGGCCGAGGCCGCCCATGCCCAGCACGCCGACCTTGTCACCGGCTTTCACGCCATAGTGCTTGAGGGGCGAGTAGGTGGTGATGCCAGCGCAGAGAATCGGTGCGGCGCCGGCCGGGTCGAGGGTTTCCGGGATGCGCAGCACAAAGTGTTCGCTGACCACGATGCTGTTGGAGTACCCGCCCATGGTGTGGCCGCCGCTGATACGGTCCGGGCTGGCGTAGGTCTGCGTCATGCCTTGGTAGCAGTATTGTTCCAGGTCAGCGCGACAGGCTTCGCACTCGCGGCAGGAGTCGACCATGCAGCCAACGCCCACCAGGTCGCCAATCTTATAGCGGGTGACATTCGCACCAACGGCGGTGACTTTTCCGACGATCTCATGGCCGGGCATCAACGGATAAACGGCAATGCCCCATTCATTGCGGGCCTGGTGGATGTCGGAATGGCATACGCCACAGTAGAGAATGTCGATCGCCACATCGTCGGCTCGCGGGCTGCGGCGTTCGAACTTCATTGGGGCGAGGGGAGTGGTGGCCGATTGGGCGGCATATCCGATAGCAGTGTACATAATGGACCTCGCTAAGCAGTGAACGGTGAGGTGGACCATTGTGGGAGTCATGTCGCTTCGCGGCGATGGCGATTCCTACGCGTGTCGTGCCTATTCCTCCGACATTGACTATGGTTTGATCCTACGAAGCATTAGACCTGCGATGATGCTTTCATCCCTTTTTTCGTGAAGTTTTTCCCATGTTGTTGACCCGTCATCTTGATGCCAATGCCCCTTTGGTCTCGCTGATTGAACCCCTGGCGACCCGCGACGGATTCTTGCCCACGCAGTTGCCGGGCGTACAGGTGCTCAGGGCCAGCCAGGACGTTGCCCGTGGTCCACAGCTCTACGAGCCGAGTCTGGTGATCATTGTCCAGGGCAGCAAACTGGCGTTCCTGGGGCCACGCACGCTGGAGTACGGTGCGGGGCATTATTTGATCCAGGCGCTGCCGGTGCCGTTCGAATGCGAAACCTACGCCATGCCCAATGCTCCGTTGCTGGGGGTTTCCGTGGCAATCGATCGGGCGATACTGGGGGAGCTGGTGCTGGCCATGGGACTGGTGCCGGGGCGCAGCCTTGCGCCGCAGACCCCGGAGTCGATGACGTGTGCGGTGCTCGATGACGCCATGCGTGGATGTGTCGAGCGCTTGTTGCACTGCCTGCACGATCCGTTGGAATGCCAGGTCATGGGGCAGGCGCGGCTGCGGGAGCTGCTGTTTGTCGCCTTGCGCGGGCCCCAGGCCGACGTGCTGCGCGCGCTGGTGGAGCAGCAAGGACAGTTTGCCCGGATTGCCGCTGCCCTGAGCCATCTGCACGCGCATTTCACCGAGCCGTTGAACGTCGAGACGCTGGCCAGCTGCGCGAACATGAGTGCTTCGACCTTCCATGAACATTTCAAACGCAGCACGCTGTTGTCGCCGGTGCAGTACCTCAAACGACTGCGTCTGCTCAAGGCTCAGCGGTTGCTGCTGATCGAGGGCATGGGCGTGGCCCAGGTTGCGCACCAGGTGGGGTATCAGAGTTCGTCGCAGTTCAGCCGGGAGTACAAGCGTTACTTCGAGCGCAGTCCCGGGGAAGAGCGCGTCGCTTGATCACTCAGGATTCCTTGTGGGAGCGAGCCTGCTCGCGATAGCGCCTTGTCATTCAAGATGAATGTCGACTGACGCGCCGCTATCGCGAGCAGGCTCGCTCCCACATGGGTTCGGTATGGTTGACAGAATCGCAGGCAACAAAAAGGCCCCCATGTCGGGAGCCTTGATGTTCAGCGAATCGGCTTACATATTCGGGTAAGTCGGCCCGCCGGCGCCTTCCGGCGAAACCCAGGTGATGTTCTGTGCAGGGTCCTTGATGTCGCAGGTCTTGCAGTGAACGCAGTTCTGGGCGTTGATCTGGAAGCGCTTCTCGCCGTCTTCCTGGGTCACCACTTCGTACACCCCGGCCGGGCAATAGCGTTGGGCCGGTTCGTCATACAGCGGCAGGTTCTTGCTGATCGGGATGCTCGGATCGGTCAGCTTCAGGTGGCAGGGCTGTTCTTCTTCATGGTTGGTACCGGAGATGAACACCGAGCTGAGTTTGTCGAAGCTGATCTTGCCGTCCGGTTTCGGGTAGTCGATCTTCTTGCAGTCAGCCGCCAGTTTCAGGCAGGCGTAGTCCGGTTTGGTGTCATGCAGGGTGAACGGCATCTTGCCGGCGAAGATGTTCTGGTCGAGCCAGTTGAAGCCGCCGCCGATGATAGCGCCGTACTTGTGAATCGCTGGGCCGAAGTTACGACTGGCGAACAGCTCTTCGTACAGCCAGCTGTTCTTGAAACTGTCGACGTAGGCGGTCAGTTCATCGCCGCCTTCGGATTCGGCGAACAGGCGATCGGCCACCGCTTCGGCGGCGAGCATGCCGGACTTCATGGCGGTGTGGCTGCCTTTGATCTTGGCGAAGTTCAGGGTGCCGAGGTCGCAACCGATCAGCGCGCCGCCCTTGAAGACCATTTTCGGCAGCGAATTCAGGCCGCCCTTGCAGATGGCACGCGCACCGTAGCTGACGCGCTTGCCGCCTTCCAGGTACTGCTTGAGCACCGGGTGATGCTTGAGGCGCTGGAACTCGTCGAACGGCGACAGGAAAGTGTTGCTGTAGGACAGATCGACGATCAGGCCGACGACCACCTGGTTGTTTTCCAGGTGATAAAGGAAAGAGCCCCCGGTATTTTCGGTGCCCATGATGTCCAGCGGCCAGCCGGCGGTGTGCACCACCAGGCCCGGTTGATGCTTGGCCGGGTCGATTTCCCAGATTTCCTTCAGGCCGATGCCGTAGTGCTGGGCGTCGGCGTCGCTGTCCAGGTTGAAGCGCTTGATCAGTTGCTTGCCGATATGACCACGGCAGCCTTCGGCGAACAGCGTGTATTTGCCACGCAGTTCCATACCAGGGGTGTAGAGGCCTTCTTTCGGCTTGCCTTCACGGTCGACACCGAGGTCGCCGGTAATGATCCCGCGTACGACGCCGTTCTCGTCGAACAGCGCTTCCTGGGCGGCGAAGCCCGGGTAGATTTCCACGCCCAGGTTCTCGGCCTGCTGGGCCAGCCAGCGGCACAGGTTGCCCAGGGAAATAATATAGTTGCCTTCGTTGTGCATGGTCTTGGGCACAAAGAAGTCAGGGATTTTGCTCGCGGTCTCGGCGTTTCTCAGGACAAAAATGTCATCGCGCACGACGGGCGTGTTCAACGGTGCGCCGAGTTCTTTCCAGTCCGGGAACAATTCGTTCAGGGCGCGGGGTTCGAATACCGCACCGGAGAGAATGTGCGCACCGACTTCGGAGCCTTTTTCGACCACGCAGACGCTGATTTCCTTACCGGCTTCGGCGGCCTTCTGTTTCAGTCGGCAAGCGGCAGACAGGCCAGCGGGGCCGGCACCGACGATGACCACGTCGAATTCCATGTATTCGCGTTCCACAGGCTATCTCCTACTCAAGGCTCAACAGTTTTTTCTAATTGGAGGTTTGGCGTTGCATCCACGATCTGCTTCGCGAAATCGACGAAAGCGGCAATGAATGACCCGCGGTTCTCTCTTAAGCGGCGCATTATATCTACACCACTCTCAGGGTCCAATACAAACGTTTGTTTGAAATAGCCGCAGGCCAGATAAATCACTGACGTACGGCTTATGACTGACCATTTTGCCGTATTGACCGGAATGGGCGTTCCGGTCAAGATACGGGCGGTTTTGCGCTCGCCGTAGGCTGACTGTTGGTTCCAAGAGCACCTCTAAAGACAGGGCGAAGGCAGCACAAAGTGACGTATTGCGTGGTTCGGACGCGCAGTTTACACGCCACGATAATGAATGACTCGTCGGTCATCACTGACGAACGGTCTTCACTCCCGTGAGCAAGGTCATGTGTGGTTCATGCCGGCGTTTTTAGAGGTGCCCTTGCGCCCATGAGCATCAACCGCCAGGTTCGCCTAGGCGACTTTCTTTTCACCGGAGAGTAACGAGGAATCCATGAAGGTTCTTGTAGCTGTCAAACGAGTGGTCGACTATAACGTCAAGGTTCGCGTCAAGGCGGACAACTCCGGCGTCGACCTCGCCAACGTCAAGATGTCGATGAACCCTTTCTGCGAAATCGCCGTAGAAGAAGCCGTACGCCTGAAAGAAAAAGGCGTGGCGACTGAGATCGTCGTCGTCTCCATCGGCCCGACCACTGCCCAGGAGCAACTGCGTACCGCGCTGGCGCTGGGTGCTGATCGCGCCATCCTCGTCGAATCCGCCGAAGACCTGACTTCCCTGGCCGTGGCCAAGCTGCTCAAGGCCGTTGTCGACAAGGAACAGCCACAGCTGGTGATCCTCGGCAAGCAGGCCATCGACAGCGACAACAACCAGACTGGCCAGATGCTCGCGGCATTGAGCGGCTACGGTCAGGGCACGTTCGCGTCCAAAGTTGAAGTGTCCGGCGACAGCGTTGCCGTGACTCGCGAAATCGACGGCGGCGCGCAGACTGTTTCCCTGAAACTGCCGGCCATCGTCACCACCGACCTGCGTTTGAACGAGCCGCGTTATGCGTCCCTGCCAAACATCATGAAAGCCAAGAAGAAGCCGCTTGAAGTGCTGACTCCGGACGCTTTGGGCGTTTCCACCGCCTCCACCAACAAGACCCTCAAAGTCGAAGCGCCGGCTGCACGCAGCGCGGGCATCAAGGTCAAGTCGGTGGCTGAACTGGTCGAGAAACTGAAAAACGAAGCGAAGGTAATCTGACATGACTATCTTGGTAATCGCCGAACACGATAACAAGGCGTTGGCTCCGGCCACGCTGAACACCGTTGCTGCCGCTGCGAAAATCGGTGGTGATGTCCACGTTCTGGTGGCCGGTCAAGGCGTTGGCGCCGTGGCTGAAGCCGCTGCGAAAATCGCGGGTGTGGCAAAAGTGTTGTCGGCCGACAACGCTGCCTATGCGCACCAGTTGCCGGAAAACGTTGCACCGCTGGTGGCCGAGCTGGGCAAGGGCTACAGCCACATCCTGGCTGCCGCCACGTCCAACGGCAAAAACATCCTGCCGCGCGTTGCCGCTGCGCTGGACGTCGACCAGATCTCCGAGATCATCTCGGTGGAAAGTGCCGACACCTTCAAGCGCCCGATCTATGCCGGTAACGCCATTGCTACCGTGCAGTCCAATGCTGCGGTCAAGGTCATCACCGTACGTGCTACCGGTTTCGACCCGGTTGCCGCCGAAGGTGGCTCCGCTGCTGTTGAAGCGGTGGCTGCTGCTCACGACGCCGGTATCTCCAGCTTCGTCAACGAAGAACTGGCCAAGTCCGATCGTCCGGAACTGACCGCTGCCAAGATCGTCGTTTCCGGCGGTCGCGGCATGCAGAACGGCGACAACTTCAAACACCTGTACGCCCTGGCCGACAAGCTGGGTGCTGCCGTCGGTGCTTCCCGCGCCGCGGTCGACGCAGGTTTTGTACCTAACGACATGCAGGTCGGCCAGACCGGCAAGATCGTTGCGCCACAGCTGTACATCGCCGTCGGTATCTCCGGCGCGATCCAGCATCTGGCCGGCATGAAAGACTCCAAGGTGATCGTCGCGATCAACAAGGACGAAGAAGCGCCGATCTTCCAGGTGGCTGACTATGGCCTGGTAGCGGACTTGTTCGAAGCCATCCCTGAGCTGGAGAAGCTGGTCTAATCCGGCGTCTTCACTTATAAAGAGCCCGGCCCTTTGGCCGGGTTTTTTATTATCTGCACGTTGTTGTCACTGCAAGGGGAGCATATCGCCATGGATCTTCGCCGTTTGGCTGGCGTGTCGTTGCTGTGGGCGCTGGCCGTCGTGCCAGGTCTGTCTGTCGCCGCCGGCAAGTGTGAACGTCTGATCGCCACCGGTAGCCCGGATGCGCCGCCCTACCTGTGGCAAGACCCCCAGGATCCCAAACACCTGATCGGTGCCAGCGCCGACCTGCTGGCGCAAGTGGCGACGGAGCTGGGGATCAAGATCGAATTGCTCTATGCCGGCAAGCGTGCTCAGGCCCTGGACGAAGTGCGCAGCGGACGCATGGACCTGCTCGTCGACGCCGCGCTGACCATCAGCGAGCTTGAAACCCTGGACTATGTTCATCCGCCCTTGCTGAATAACGATTACCTGGTGTGGACCCGCAAGGATTCGACATTGGTGATCGCTCAGCCCGAGGACCTTCATGGTCATCCCGGGGCATTGTCGCAAAAGGCGCGAATGACCCAGGCATTTGGCGTATTTGCCGAGCAGCAATTGTCCCTGACCCGTACCCCCAACCTGACTGAAGCCTTTCAGAAACTGCTGCTGGGGGAGGTGGAGTATGTCCTGGCAGGGCGTTACTCGGGCCTGGCGATGGCCCAGACATTGGGCATGGCCAATGACCTGCAGGCCGCGCCGCAACCAGTGGATACCCCGGGGCTGTTCCTCGCGGTTTCCCATAACTCCGCCTGCAATGACCCATGGTTGCGCGGACAGCTGGCGCAAAAGATGACAGAATTGGCCGCGTCCGGCCTGACGGAGGCTGTGTTGCAGCGCAATATCGAGCGTTGGAAAACACAGTTGCAGCCACCTGTTGGTGCCCCAAAACAGTAGGGAACATTAGTGACTATTCGACCTCTTTTCGCTGCCCTGGCCGTACTGGCTCTGGCGGGTTGCGCAGCCGATCCGGCGCCGAATGAACAGATTCGCCTGACTGAACAGGCGCTGGAGCAAGCCCGCGCCGTGGGCGCCACATCCGAAGAAGTGCCCGAGTTGAAACTCGCCGAAGAAAAGTTCGCCCGCGCCCAGTCCAACATGGCCGACGAGTCGTTCAAGAAGGCCCGCATGCGCGCTGAGCAAGCCGAACTGGATGCACGCCTGGCCGAAGCGAAGGTGCTGACCCTCAAGGGCGAGGAACACCTGAACGTGCTTAACACCCGCATCGAGCGCTTGCGCAAACAGTTGAGAGATGATGCCCAATGAAGCAGTCCCAAGTATTTGGCGGCCTGATTCTCGCGGGCCTGGCCAGCTTGTACGGTTGCGCGGGTCAGCGCAGCGAAGTGGCGCTGGAAAAGGCAGGTGCCGACTTCCAGAAGGTCAAGGAAGACTCCAACGTATTGCGAGCCGCGCCCAAGGATGTCATCCGCGCCGGTGAATCCCTGGCCCGGGCCGATCGCTTGTCCAGCTACTGGGGCAGCAGCGAAGATGTGCTGCATTACGCCTACCTGAGCCAGCGTTACAGTGAGATTGCCCGTGAGCACAGCAATCAGGTGCTCAATGAAGAGCGCGCGGCGAAGCTCGAACTGGAGCGCCAGCGCCTGCAATTGGCCCTGCGCGAGTCCAAGTTGCTGAGTGTCCAGCAACAGGGCAAGTGGCTTGAAGAGCAGATCATGGCGATGGCGACCACCCAGACCGATCGCGGCCTGGTGATGACGCTCGGTGACGTGCTGTTCGACACCGGCCAGGCGCAGTTGAAGAACTCGGCAAACCGGGTGGTGCTCAAGATCGTGCAATTCTTGCAGCTCAACCCCAAGCGTGTGGTGCGCATCGAAGGTTACACCGACAGCACCGGCGGCAAGCAGGAAAACCTCAAGCTGTCCCATAGCCGGGCCCAGGCGGTGGCGGACGTGCTGGTGGACCTGGGGATCGACGAAAAGCGCATTCAGGTCGAAGGCTACGGTGATGAGTTCCCGGTCGACGTCAACGCTTCCGAGCGTGGTCGGGCACAGAACCGTCGGGTTGAAATTGTGTTCTCCGACGAGAAAGGCCAGCTCGGCGCCGCCCGCTAAGGGCTGCGTTGCTGGAAAACCCGGCCCCTTCAGAGGCGCCGGGTTTTTTTGGGCCTGCGAATCAGTGATTCATGAGTACAGTTGGGGGCTGTCACTGCCCTCTAGGGTCGGGTAATCTGGCAACTGTCCCAGTACACTTCTAAACTGTTCCGGTACTATCTCTCACAAAAATAAAATGCCCGTGAAATCGAGTGCTGCGTCATGACCAACCTCTTGCTCTATCAACGTATTGCCCAACAACTGGCTGAAGACATCCGGCGCGGTGTGTATCAGCCCGGCGAACGTGTGCCTTCGGTGCGCAAGATGAGCTCGCAGCTCAACGTCAGCCATGCGACGGTGCTGCAGGCCTACGCCAACCTTGAAGATCAGGGGCTGATCCGTGCGCGGCCGCAGTCCGGTTACTACGTGCATCAAACCCCGGCCCTGACGGCGCCGACGCCGGACATCGCGCGGGTCGAGCGTCCGGGGCTGGTTACGCGCAGCAGCATCATCCAGCAAGTGTTGGTTGAGTCGCGCCGCGAAGGGGTATTTCCCCTGGGCGCGGCGGTGCCGAGCGTCGACTACCTGCCTGTACGAGCGCTGCACCAGCAACTGGCCAAGGTCACGCGCTTCCACAGCCCGCGGGCGTTCAGCTACATGTTCAGCCCGGGCTTCGAACCCTTGCGCCGCCAAGTGGCGATTCGCATGCGCGATGCCGGGGTCGTGGTGGATCCCTCCGAGGTGGTGATCACTCACGGTTGCGTGGATGCGCTGCAAATGTCCTTGCGGGTGCTGACCCGGCCAGGAGACCTGATCGCCGCCGAGTCGCCGACCTACTACGGCTTGCTGCAACTGGCGGATCTGCTGGGCCTCAAGGTCATCGAGATCCCCAGCGACCCGGTCACCGGCATGAGCCTGGAAGCCCTGCAACTGGCGGCCAATCAGTGGTCGATCAAGGCGCTGGTGCTGACCACGCGCTTGAGCAATCCCCTCGGTGGGACGATGCCCGAGGAGCGGCAAAAGCAACTGTTGCGCCTGGCCTCGGATTTCGACATCCAGATCGTTGAAGACGATATTTATGGCGAGTTGATGTTCGAGCAAGGACGCACCAAGGCGCTCAAGGCCTATGACCGGTTGGACCGAGTCATTTACTGTTCGAGTTTTTCCAAGACGTTGTCACCGGGCGTGCGCATTGGTTGGATGATTGCCGGTAAATTCCAGCAGGAAATCCAACGGCTCCAGACCTTCAGCACGCACTCGGCATGCAGCGTCACGCAGATGGGCATCGCGGCGTACCTGGAAAATGGCGGCTATGATCGGCACTTGCGTTATATCCGCCAGGAGTACCGCAAAAACCTCAGTGCCTTTCAGTTGGCAGTGCAGCAATACTTTCCCGAAGGTACGCAAATGAGCCGGCCTAATGGAGGCTTCATTCTGTGGGTCAGTCTGCCGGGGCGGGTCAACACCCAGGAGTTGCATGTACGGGCGTTGCAGCAAGGTATCAGCATTGCACCAGGGCTGATTTTCAGTAACACCGAACAGTTCAACCATTGCATCCGCCTCAATTGCGGTACGCCTTGGAACCGCGAAGCTGAACGGGCCTTGATGACGCTCGGCTTGCTGGCCACCCAACTGTGCCAGGAGACCACCAGCGGTTTTTGATAGAAACTGGCGGCTCCTGCCTGATGTGCTTGTCAGCGGCTGAGTAACAGGCGAGCATGGGGATCTCTGCCGTAAGTGCCGTAGTGTCTATGAAAGCCATTGCTCCTGCCGCCTGGGTTTTGATCGGCCTGTTGACTGCCTTCCCTTCGGAAGGTGTCGTGGCTGCGTCGGCGCAGGAGAAACCGGCCGCCAGTGCCACTAAAAGCGCCTCGAAGAAAAAACCGGCAGTTGTTAAAAAAGCGCCGGCTAAAAAAGCTGCGGTAGCGAAGAAAAAACGGGCCCCTGTCGCCTCCAAGAGTCAATCTGCCCGCGAGGTCGCCAAAACCCGGTTACCGCCGGCCAAGCTGGATTTGAGCCTGCCTCAAGACATGGTCGAGGATCTGCAGCCTCCGGGGGCGGTGCCGTTACCCAAGCGTGAGCCTTTGTTGCCCTCCATGTTTGGGGAAAAACCGGGCCCGTTCCAACTCAATGGCCGTTTGCTGAGCAATGAAATGCAATTGCCGTTGCGCAATCAGGAGCGCAATGAAGTCGAAGGCGCGGCGTTGGATTTCGAATTCAAGCAGTAATCCTCCCATCTCGCCGCTGACTGTAGGGTCATCCTGGCGTACAAGAAAAAACACACGGACGGTAATTTAAAACGAGTGTTTTAGCCGTTACTCTGTGTTCTGTTACCAATCATTACTTGTCGTGAGGATGTTGTCGTCATGAAATGCCGCGAAGGCTGTGGCGCCTGCTGCATCGCCCCTTCCATCAGTTCGCCGATTCCTGGCATGCCCCACGGCAAGCCGGCGGGCGAACGTTGTGTGCAGCTGTCAGTCGATAACCTGTGCCAGATCTTCGGCCAGCCGGAGCGGCCGAGGGTGTGCTCGGCGTTCGAGGCCGACATCGAGGTCTGCGGCAACAGCTCTGAAGACGCCATCCGGCTGATCGGTTGGTGGGAGCAAATCACGGCAGCGTAATGGGCCAGTTCGGAACTTCGATAACAAGGAAAAAACTATGGGTTCGCTGCATCGTATGGCTGTGTTGTGTGGTTTGACCGTGCTGCTGGCAACGGCTACCGCCCAGGCAGAAGACTGGAAAGTCGCCAAGGAAGAGGATGGCATCAAGGTTTCCCTCAGTGAAGTGGCCGGTTCCAAGTACAAGGCCTACCAAGGCGTGACCGTCATGAAAACCACCATGGCCAAGCTGCAAGCGCTTCAGGAAGACGTTTCGGCTGCCTGTGCCTGGATTCACGAATGCAAGAGCCAGGAGCTGCTCAAGCATGAAGGGGACCAGAGCTGGACCTACACCCAGTTCAACACGCCCTGGCCGGTTACCCCGCGGGACTCGGTGTTGCAAGTGACCACCGTCAAAGGTGCCGATGGCAGCCTGACCCGCAACCTCAAGGGCGTGCCAACCTACCGGCCTGAAAAAAAGGGTTTTGTGCGGGTCACTCAAGTTGAAGGCTTCTGGAAATTCACGCCCAAGGACGCCGGTCAGGTCGAAGTGATCTATCAGGTCCACACCGAACCAGGTGGCGATGTTCCTTCCTGGCTGGCCAACAAGTTCGTGGTGGATGCGCCGTTCAATACGTTGAAAGCCTTGAAAGCACGTGCCGAGAAATAATCGCCGACGCTGCATGAAAAACCGCCCGTGAGGCGGTTTTTTTTATGGCAGCCGTCCAACGACTGAGCGGAACGATTGTTCAGCCCTGAATGTCGAGATAGAGGTAAGCCAGGCCCTGAATTGATCGAGGAGACACCGATGCAAAAGTGGGAAATCACTTTCGTTGATGATCACGGCGAAGCCATCGCCGAGCGGTTCGACTATGAACAGGAGCCCACGATGGAGCAGGCTGCGCAGTTGATTCGCCAAAAGCTGCTCCCCGTACCCGCCAAGCTTGATCTCAATGACCTGGAGGGCCGCACCGCAGACCCTACGGTCAAGAATCTCAAATCCCAGCACAGTATCGAAATCATCAGCATTACACCGATTTCATGAAGTCACTGCCTGGCCCCGCTTGGCAGTGACCACTACTTGCAGCTACTCTGCAATTGAGATCAGCGAAAGGATCGCTTAGGTCCGGTCTTGTCAGCTACATGCTTGTGTCCCGACGGTAATTTGATGCCGTATCGCTGCAACCCAAGGGTTGCCCGCACGGGAAGACGGAAAGTCTATCCATCGGTTTGAGGAGGACGTTTCATGAGCACAGCCTATCAAGAAGACATCAGCACCAGTGTGCTTCGCCGCATGAAAGAAGGCGGTTTCGATTTCTCACAATTCCATCCCATCGAGTTCTACGCCATTTTCCCGGATGAGGAGCGGGCGCGCAGGGCGGCAGGTCAATTTCGGGGTGAGTCATTGAATGCACAGATCAGCGCACGGGATGACGGCGCCTGGTCATTGGAGTTGAGCCGGGTGATGTACGCCACCTACGATGACATTGGAGACTTCGAACAAAACTTCGAGGCGGTAGTGGAACCTTTGGGTGGCATCATCGAGGGGTGGGGCGTCAAACAGGAAATACGGCGCCTGCACGCCTGACCGTTCATTCACGCAACCCGAGCAACGGCTGACCCATGTGTCGGCCGTTTTCATAGGTGTGCTCCCACCGGGTCACCTCAGGCACAAAACCGACTTCATGGGGCCAACGGCTGTTTACGCCCCGCCATGTGCTTGAGATACCCCACCAGCAGATCCAGCTCCGCATCCGGCAGCACGGTGGCCGAGAACGCCGGCATCTTCCCTTGGGGCCAGCGACGCAGGCTTTGTGGGTCGCGGATATAGCGCTTGAGGAAATCCCCGGAAAAGTACTCGGTAGGATTGAAGGGGATGTTCAGGTCCGGGCCAAACTGCGCGTCGCCTGCGCCGTTGAGCCGATGGCAAGCCAGGCAGTTTTTCTGGAACAGTTCAAAGCCCTTATAGACCGGGTCATCCTGGGTCACCGTGGGTGCTGGCAGCAGGGCAGGGAAGCGCTCGGCTACCGCTGACAGGCGCTTGATGGTCGCCACCGCGTACGGCCATTGTTCGGGGCTGATGTGACCTGCCTGGGGGTTGGTCCAGACCAGATAGAAGGGCCCGGCGCTGCCCTTGCCTTCACCCAGTGGGGGCCAGGGGTGGGCCGGGTCTTCGATCGCCAGCCAGGCTCGCGCGCCGTTTGTGTTGAGTAACGGTGCTGCGGGCAATTCGGCGGCAAATCCTTCCAGCGCCACGGCCTGGAGATGGTCGTCGGGCTCGACGCCAGTCAACAGCGCTGTCAGCGGCACGGCGCGATAATTCATCGGTTTTTTGTAGGAAACGTCTTCAGCGATCTGGATCGTTCGAGCGTCAGGATGCTGGAGCAGTTCTTCGGTCTGCCAGGTGCGGGCAGTCGTGCCCAGCTCCAGCACCAGCTGCGCGGCAAACAAGGGCGTGCTGAGCAGCAGCGCGCCGAACACAATGAGAACTTTCACGAGGGTCGTCTTCCATGTCGAGGGAGTGCCGCAAAGGTTGGCACAGCCACCGCGACTCGAACAACGAACTCGTCACATTTTTTGATGATACAAGCGCTACCGCTTGCCGATGGTACAGGCACCCGCGCGCCGGATTCAGCCGATCACCTTGGTGATATTCGGCACAATCAACAGCAGCGTCGTGGCGAAGAGAATGAGTCCGGCTTGGCGAACTTTCGAATGTTTGAACATGGCTGACCCGCCTTTTTTGTTATTTCCTGAGGCCAGCCTGCATATCTCCTGACGGCTGGCGTTGCACTTCCTGTCTGACAAGCGCCTCGGCAAAACCCGACGACTATCTTGTACAAGGATTACATTAGGGGCCGCAGCCGCCTTGGCTTAGATCCAATTCGTATTAGTTTGCTGCCGTCCGCTCTTAAAGTGATATGAGGCCTAGTGCCACCTTCGTGAAGGCCCTTTTGCTAGACACTTTGCTCACCTGAATCGGTTAACCCGATAGCATGCTACCGTTCGTCTGAGCGTGGCCGTCAACGTCGTTGAGCACTGCGGTCATTGAATCTCGGGCCGCTGGGCTTATGGTTGGAGCCATTGCATTGTCCCAGTGGTTTGAGGATGTCATGACCGAAGCTTTGATTTTTGACGCATTACGCACCCCCCGTGGCAAGGGCAAGGCCGATGGCGCTTTGCACAGCGTCAAGCCGGTGAACCTGGTGGGCGGCCTGCTCACTGCCCTGCAGCAGCGCATGGGCCTGGACACCAGTCAGGTTGACGATATCGTGCTCGGTTGCGTGACGCCGATAGGTGATCAGGGCGCCGACATCGCCAAGACCGCCGCGCTGATCGCCGATTGGGATGTCAGCGTGGCAGGCGTGCAGCTCAACCGGTTCTGCGCCTCGGGCCTGGAAGCGGTGAACCTGGCGGCGATGAAAGTGCGCTCCGGGTTCGAGGATCTGGTGGTGGCCGGAGGTGTCGAATCCATGTCTCGCGTGCCCATGGGCAGCGACGGCGGCGCTTGGGCGCTGGATCCTCAATCCAACCTGCAGGGCCACTTCACACCTCAGGGCATCGGTGCTGACCTGATCGCAACCCTGGAGGGCTTCAGCCGCGAGGACGTCGATGCTTTCGCGCTGCACTCCCAGCAAAAGGCCGCCCGGGCCCGGGCCGACGGTTCGTTCAACAAATCCCTGGTGGCGGTGCGGGACCAGAATGGCATCGTGCTGCTGGATCACGACGAATTCATCCGTGCGGACTCGACTCTGGAGGGCCTGGGCAAGCTCAAGCCGAGTTTCGAAGCCATGGGCCAGATGGGCTTCGACGCTACGGCGCTGCGGGTCTACAGCCATGTGGAACGGATCAATCATGTCCACACGCCGGGCAACAGTTCCGGCATCGTCGATGGGGCGGCGCTGATGCTGATCGGTTCCGAAGCCAAGGGGCAGGCGCTGGGGCTGCAACCGCGGGCGCGGATCGTCGCCACGGCTGTCACCAGCACCGATCCGACCATCATGCTCACCGGCCCGGCGCCGGCTACCCGCAAGGCTCTGGTCAAGGCTGGGCTGCGGGTGGAGGACATCGACCTGTTCGAAGTCAACGAAGCGTTCGCCTCAGTGGTGCTCAAGTTCATCAAGGACATGGCCATCGACCCCGCCAAGGTCAACGTCAACGGCGGCTCCATCGCCATGGGGCATCCCTTGGGGGCTACAGGCTGCGCAATTCTCGGCACCTTGCTCGATGAGTTAGAGGCGCGTCACCTGCGCTATGGCCTGGCGACGCTGTGTGTCGGCGGCGGCATGGGCATTGCCACCGTTATTGAACGTCTCTGAGCCCCGATTTCAAGGAATACTTTTCATGAGCGATGCCATCCGTTACGAAACCGGCCAGGACCGGATCGTCGTCCTGACCCTGGACATGCCAGGCCAGAGCGCCAACACCATGAATGCGACGTACCGCGAGGCCATGGCTGCCTGCGTCGCTCGGTTGACCGCCGAAAAAGACTCGATTGCCGGGGTGATCATTACCTCGGCCAAGAAGACCTTCTTCGCTGGCGGTGACCTCAACGAACTGGTCAAGGTCGGTAAACCCCAAGCCAAGGCATTCTATGAAATGGTGCTCGGCCTCAAGGCGCAACTGCGTGCCCTGGAAACCCTGGGAAAACCGGTGGTGGCGGCCATCAATGGCGCGGCCCTGGGCGGCGGCTGGGAAATCTGCCTGGCTTGCCATCATCGTGTGGCGCTGGATCACCCGTCGGTGCAGATTGGCTTGCCGGAAGTCACCCTGGGCCTGTTGCCAGGTGGCGGCGGGGTGGTGCGGATGGTGCGGTTGCTTGGCTTGGAGAAAGCCTTGCCGTATTTGCTCGAGGGCAAGAAGGTGCGCCCGCAACAGGCACTGCAGGCCGGTCTGATCGATGAGCTGGCGGTGGATCGCGAGGACCTGCTGAGCAAGTCCAGGGCCTGGATTCTCGCCAACCCCAGCGTGGTCCAACCTTGGGATGCGAAAGGCTATCAGATCCCGGGTGGCACGCCGTCTCACCCGAAAGTCGCGCAAATGCTGGCGATAGCACCTTCCATCCTGCGCAACAAAACCCAGGGTTGCCTGCCCGCGCCGGAGAAAATTCTCTGCGCGGCAGTGGAAGGTGCCCAGGTGGATTTCGACACCGCCCACGTGATCGAAACCCGCTACTTCACTGAGCTGACCACTGGCCAGGTGGCCAAGAACCTGATCGGCACTTTCTGGTTCCAGCTCAACGAAATCAAGGCCGGCGGTTCGCGCCCGCAGGGCTTTGCACCTTATCTGACTCAAAAAGTCGGGGTGCTCGGCGCTGGCATGATGGGGGCTGGTATCGCCTACGTCAGCGCCATGGCCGGGATTGCGGTGGTGCTCAAGGACGTCAGCCTTGCCGCCGCCGAGAAAGGCAAGGCCCGTACGGCGGCGCTGCTGGATAAGAAGGTCGCCCGCGGGCAGCTCACCGTCGAGCAGTGCGAAGCCACGCTGGCGCGGATTCAAACCACTGACAGCGACGCGGACCTGGCCGGTTGCGATCTGGTCATTGAGGCGGTGTTTGAGGATCGCGCCCTGAAAGCCAGCGTCACAGCCGCTGCCCAAGCGGTTGTTGGGGCGGACGCGGTGCTCGCCTCCAACACCTCGACCCTGCCCATCACCGGTCTGGCGACGGCTGTACCGGATCAGACGAAGTTCATCGGCCTGCATTTCTTCAGCCCGGTGGAGAAAATGCCTCTGGTGGAAATCATCAGGGGCGCCCGTACCAGCGGCGAGACCCTGGCACGAGGTTTCGATTTCGTTCTGCAAATCAACAAGACGCCGATCGTGGTCAACGACAGTCGTGGTTTCTTCACCTCTCGGGTATTCGGCACCTTTACCAACGAAGGCATCGCCATGCTGGGTGAGGGCGTGAGTGCGCCGATGATCGAGACCGAGGCGCGCAAGGCCGGGATGCCGGTGGGGCCTCTGGCGATCTCTGACGAAGTTTCCCTCAGCCTGATGAGCCATATCCGCGCGCAAACCGCCAAAGACCTGCAAGCGGAAGGGCAAACGCCGATCGAGCACCCGGCGTTCGCCGTGATTGACCTGCTGCTCAACGAATACAAGCGGCCAGGCAAAGCCGCCGGGGCCGGTTTCTACGAGTATCCGGCCAACGGGCAGAAACACCTGTGGCCGGAGCTCAAGCATCGTTTCGAGAAAGCCGACGGGCAGATTTCGCCTCAGGATATCCGCGATCGCCTGCTGTTCATCCAGGCTCTGGAAACCGTGCGCTGCGTAGAGGAGGGCGTGCTCACCTCCACGGCGGACGCCAACGTCGGCTCGATATTCGGTATCGGTTTCGCCGCCTGGACCGGCGGTGCGTTGCAGTTCATCAACCAGTACGGCCTGCGGGATTTTGTCGCCCGCGCTCAGTATCTGGCCGAGCAGTATGGCGAGCGATTTTCACCACCGGCCTTGTTGCTGGAGAAAGCCGCCAGGCAAGAACTGTTCTGACTGACAGGGGAAGGGGCTTGCCTTGGGACGGTATTTCAAGGCACGCTCAGGGGGTGTGCAATATTCCCATCATCGTGTCAGGTATTTTTTATGTCGCTGCGCATCTGCATTTTGGAAACCGATACCCTGCGTCCGGAACTGATCGACCAATATCAGGGTTACGGGCAGATGTTCCAGCGCCTGTTTTCACAACAGCCCGTCGCGGCTGAGTTCATTGTGTACAACGTGATGCAGGGGCAATACCCCAACGATGATGAGTCGTTCGACGCTTACCTGGTAACCGGCAGCAAAGCCGACTCCTTCGGCACCGACCCCTGGATTCAAACCCTCAAGACCTTCTTGCTGGATCGCTACCAGCGAGGCGACAAGTTGCTGGGCGTGTGCTTCGGTCATCAACTGCTGGCGCTGTTGCTGGGCGGCAAGGCCGAGCGCGCCACTCAAGGCTGGGGCGTGGGCACCCACCGCTACAAGCTCGCGGCCAAGGCGCCATGGATGAGCCCGGTGATGGAAGAGCTGACCCTGCTGATCAGTCACCAGGACCAGGTCACCGAGCTGCCGGAAAACGCCACGGTGATCGCGTCCAGCGATTTTTGCCCGTTCGCCGCCTACCACATCAACGATCAGGTGCTGTGCTTCCAGGGCCACCCGGAATTCATCCACGATTACTCCCGGGCGCTGCTGGAGATCCGCCAGCAACACCTTGGCGAGCAGATCTACCGCCAAGGCATGGCCAGTCTTGAACAGGCGCATCACGGCACTACAGTGGCTGAGTGGATGATGCGTTTCGTCGCGCACAAGCCTGAAACCGCAGCGGCCCAAGACTAAAACACCATCGCCCCCACACTTGATAGACAGGTAATCAAGTGTGGGAGCGAGCCTGCTCGCGATGAATGTCACGCCAGCCTCAACCGCCTACAAGCGCGCTTACAACCACCCCGAGCGCTTGAAGCTCCCCCACAACGCGGTACAGCCCACCGCGATAAACCCCAGCACCAGAAAGTACCCGTAGTGCCAGGTCAACTCCGGCATGTTCTCGAAGTTCATCCCATAGATTCCGGCTACCGCCGTGGGGAACGCCAGGATCGCCGCCCACGCCGCGAACTTGCGCTGCACTACGCTCTGGCGCGACGCTTCGAGCAGCACGCCGACTTCAATGGTCTGGCTGGCGATGTCCGCCAAAGTCGCCAGGTCTTCCATCTGCCGCGTGACATGAATCTGCACATCGCGGAAGTACGGGCTCATGTTTTTGTCGATGAAGGGAAAGTCCAGTCTTTGCAGTTCTTCGCTGATTTCCACCATCGGTGCTGCATAACGGCGCAGGCGTAATACGTCACGGCGCAAGCTGTGCAAGTTCTGAATATCCCGCTCGTTCAGGGAGCTGCACAGTACGTTGCGCTCCAGTTCATCGATCTCGGCGTGAATGGCTTCACCCACCGGCTGGTAATTTTCAATGACGAAATCCAGGATGGCATAGAGAACGAAGTCTTCCCCGTGCTCCAGCAGAATAGGCCGCGCCTCACAGCGTTGTCGCACGTGGGCGTAGGACGCCGAGTGGCCATTGCGGGCGGTGATGATGTAGCCGTTGCCGGCGAAGATATGAGTCTCGATGAACTGTAGCTTGCCGTCCTTGCGCACCGGCGAATACGTGACGATAAACAGTGCATCGCCAAAGGTCTCCAACTTGGGGCGACTGTGCTTCTCCATCGCGTCTTCAATCGCCAATTCATGCAGGTTGAATTGACGTTGCAGGTTGGTCAGTTCCTGGGCACTGGGCTCTTCCAGGCCGATCCATACAAAGTGGCCCGGTTTGGCTGCCCAGGCGCTGCCTTCGTCGAGGGTGATGTTGGTGACTTTCTTACCGGCGCTGTAAACCGCAGCAGCAACGACTCTACCCATGATGGTGGTTCACTTCTTCTTGGAAAATGGCAGTGGCAGGCAATCTGTAGCTTAGTGTGCCCTGCTGCTTGAGAGTCAGCAAAATCCACCGAGTTCGCCGGTAGAGTCAAATGCCCTACAGGTGGAATCAGAATCGTGCGGGTTTTTGTGGTGAGGGGATAAACCCCCTCGCCACAGGGTTATGTGCCCGGCTGGCTATTGTTTAACAGGCTCGTTAAACAGCCTGCACCTGCCGGTCCATCACCGCGATGCACTCGCGCATTTGCTCACGGCACTGGGCGATGAGCTGGGGCATGTCATCCAGGCTCAACCCCGCCGTGGGAATGGCCGGTAGCGAGCGTATGAGAATGTCGCCGCCTCGCCAGCGATTGAGGCGCATGTGCTTGATGTAGCTGCTGACGCACACCGGAACAATCGGCACCCCGGCGGCGATCGCCATCTGGAACGCGCCTTTCTTGAAGGGCAGCAGATCCTCGCCAAGATTGCGCGTGCCTTCCGGGAATACCCAGATCGATGTGTCCTCGTGCTGCAACGTGTGAGTGGTGGTCAACATCGACTGGCGCGCCTTGATCGCGTTACCCCGGTCAATCAGCACATTGCCCGCCAGCCAGAACAATTGCCCGAACAACGGCACCCACTTCAGGCTCTTCTTACCGATGCACACGGTGCGGTAGGGCACCACGTTACCGAACACGAACAGGTCATAGTTGGACTGGTGGTTGGCAATGATCACGCAGCTCTGGGACTTGTTTACCAGCGTGTCGACCTCGGCCTTCACCCGCAGACGCAAAATGCACATGGCGGGCCACGCATACAATCTGGCGCATAAACGGCTGTTGTCTGGATTGAACGGCCGACACAACCCCAGGATCACCCCGAGCACACCCGCCAGCACAAAATGCACACCCATCAACAACATACGCAATAAAAACAGCATCTACAGGCCCCGTCGGGACAAAAGGTGGCGCAGTGTACGGATGTGCACTGTTTTCGGCAATTGCCGCTATAGAGGTAGGAGATGGGCGATGTTTGAGCGCATGTTTCCGATTAACGTGTCAGAAGCAGGCTAGAGCGGTTGTCGGTTTTTAAACGGAGCATGTAAGAAAAAGCCCGACACAGCGGTCGGGCTTTTCGTTTTGCGCTGAGGCAAGTTAACCCATGTGCTCCTGATCCAGCAGAATTGCACTGTCCAGCGTCTCCAGCAGGGCCTTGCGCACTTTCAGCTTGGTGTTCTTGTGGGCGGTCATGTTGATTTTCTTCAACTGACGCGCGGCCTCCAGCACCGCACCCTGCAGCTCATCGGTCGACACCACCTTGTCGAGGAAGCCGGCGTCCACCGCGCTCTGCGGGTTGAACATCTCGCCATTGATCACCGAGCGATGAAACGCAGACTTGCGCAAGCGATCGCGGGCCAGCTCGATACCGGCGTGGTGCATGGTCATGCCGATCTGCACTTCGTTCAGGCCAATGCTGAACGGCCCATCGACACCGATGCGATAATCCGCCGACAGAAGCAGGAACGCTCCCTTGGCCACCGCATGCCCTGGGCACGCGACAACGACGGGGAAGGGGTGCGACAACAGGCGACGGGCCAGGGTCGAGCCGGCCGTGACCAGACTCACCGCTTCCTTGGGACCGGCGGTCATCACCTTCAAATCATAACCACCGGACAGAATCCCGGGTTGCCCGGTAATGATCACCACCGCCCGATCCGTCACAGCCTGATCCAGCGCAGTGTTGAACGCGGCAATCACATCCGGCGAGATGGCATTGACCTTGCCGTTGTTCAAGGTCAGGGTCGCGATACCGTCTTCGAGATGGTAGGCAATCAGGTCGCTCATGGCGCTATTCCTTGTAAGAGAAGTGACGCAGACGTTACCCACCGCCGCAGGCCAGGTAAAGCGCTGTGACTGACTCACCGGTCAGCCCCCAGCCCCGACAAACCGCCTGACCGCCCCATCGCCCGCGCCTTGCTCCATGGAACACTGCACACACAAACCCGAAGATTGGCCGGTTTGCCATGCTCGGACGCGTTTGAAATGTCCGATCACCTTAACCGCATGAAAATTCTGAAAAAAACCTTTGCCATCGGAAAAGCTTTCGACTACATTAGCGCGCCTCGACAGACTGAACAGTTTGCCGAGACACGGTGAAGTGTCCGAGTGGCTTAAGGAGCACGCCTGGAAAGTGTGTATACAGGAAACTGTATCGAGAGTTCGAATCTCTCCTTCACCGCCACATTCTGAAAACACAAACCCCTGATTTTCCTAGAGAAAGTCGGGGGTTTGTGGTTTTTGGTGTCTGGAAAAAAACGATATGGGACAGATTTGGGACAGATGAGCGGTTTCCTCGTTTGCGAACGGGATGCCCACCTTGAAGTCCGCTGTGATTACAATAAGCCATCACAACGCAAGGGATTAACTATATGGCAGTGCAGGAAGGAATAGACGCATTGGTGGAAGAACTGAGCCGCTGTGGAAAAAGCTCCGCAGGGTATGTGGCCGTTCTACAGGGTCTTGGCGAGGTCGGTGGCGCCCAAGCGGTAGAAGTGCTGATTAAGGAAATGCGTACGTAATCTGCAATGATCGAGGCGCAACCTTAGGTATGAACGCCACTCATTTCTGGATGGGCGGTTTAGCGCTAGCAAAGCCTTTGTCATAAAAATTGGTCAAAAAAGCACTTATCCCCCTCCCGCCAACGGGCTTTGTGTCGCTTTTTTGTGCAAAGGCGGGAAGGGGGGCAAACAATAGCTCCGCCTAGGCCGGCTGTGGGCCCTGTGGTTGTTGCCTTGATTGCACGAAGTGCAAGGTTTTGAAAAAAAGTGCAGTGGGTTTGCACAGCGTTGTGTCGGGCGCGCGAATTGATCAGGGCAACGGGATGGCCGGCCCACGCGGTCTGCAGAGGTGAAAACCGCCAATAGACGCAGTTTTCGTTTTTGGAACTGTTGGCACCACCGGAATTTTAGTCATCATCCAGCCTAACCCCAATCTAGCTGAAAGGCCCAGCCAGTAAGGCTTTCCGGTGTTCTGCACCATTGCACAGCGTTACCAAGAAATTGGCAGGTTTCAGCGCCGGTTAAGAGGGGTAGAGAATTGCCATAAAAGGGAGGGCGCTCGGCCATTTTTCAAACGTGGGCTGGGGAAAAGGTAATTTTGGTAACGGAGGGATGAAAAATAGCTAGAGCCGTTGCTGGGCTTGGCTCTCAGGCATTACCTCAAGAGGTAATTTTTGGTAATTGTTAGGGTAATAATTTCTGAAGTGCCCGATTTTACTGGGTTTGAGGGCTATCAGGGATTACTAATAAGAAAGGTAATTTCCTAACCTCATACTTACCAAATTATTACCTCTGCGGAATTCGCTGAAAGCCACGATTTTCAAGGCTTCCAGAGGTCGGCTCATGCTCCATTACCAAAATTACCTTTTTCCCATGGGTCAACATGAAACGTCGAAATGGACTTCGCGACCCTGTTCTACAACCTGGTGCGCAAACCCATGGGACTGGCATGGGACTGAGATCCAAAATCTGGCTCCTCTGCAGCCCTTATAAACCGGGGGGGATGCTCAGAAAACCGCAAACGGGTAGTTTCGAATCTCTCCTTCACCGCCACATTCTGAAAACACAAACCCCTGATTTTCCTAGAGAAAGTCGGGGGTTTGTGGTTTTTGGCGTCTGGAAAAAGGCGATATGGGACCGGCGGGCGACTCCCCGCGTGCTGGCGGCAACCCCGCATAGGAGCCAGGCTCAGGTGCCCACGCCGTTCCACCAAACAGCATCGGGCAATCTCACAGCAGTATCGAGCAAAAGCTTCCGAGCCCATGCCGTTAAGGTTCCTCTTGAAGAGGTTCCTATCAACGTATTGTTGTGAGAGAAAGATCATGACCCCATGGATGAGTTTGGCTGTGCGCCTTCAGGCTGTCGCGCTGTGTTTGGTGCTTTCAACGAACACGGTTTCAGCGTCGCAAGCCGCTGACCAAAACATCAATACCGACCTGGTGCGCCAAGCATTTACCAACTGGCAACAAGGCCAAGGCACGGTTTTCGATCTGCTGGCGCCCGACGCAACGTGGACCGTATCTGGATCAAGCCCGGTTTCTGGTGTGTATAACAGCAAGACGGATTTAATCGAACGAGCCGTACGACCGATCACCGCTCGGCTGGCAACGCCCATTTCCCCTACCGTGCAAAGCATTGTGGCTGAGGGCGATGTCGTAGTGGTTCTCTGGAAGGGAGAGGCCATGGCCCTTGACCGCAAGCCCTACAACAACACTTACCTGTGGCACATGACACTCAAGGATGGCCAGATCACAGAGGTAACAGCCTTTCTGGACACCTACGTGTTGAATGACCTTATGCGTCGGGTTGATCCTGTTCGGTAATAGCCCGCAAAAAGACGGCTCGTTGAATAAACGAGCCGTTTTTTTATGCCGGTGTTATCAAGGCAAGGGGCTGGCTATCAAAGATGATCCGAATCAATCACAGCCTTGGCAAACGCTTGCGGATCTTCCTGCGGCAAGTTGTGGCCGATGCCGCCGTTGATCAACCGGAATTCGTATTTGCCGGTGAAGCGCTTGGCGTAATCCTCGGGAGCTGGGTGCGGCGCGCCGTTGGCATCGCCTTCAAGGGTGATGGTCGGCACGCTGATGGGAGGCGCCGTCGCCAGTTTCTGTTCCAGGGCGTCGTATCGGGTCTCGCCCTGGACCAAACCGAGACGCCAACGGTAGTTGAATACGGTGATCTCGACGTGGTCGGGGTTTTCCAGCGCCTTGGCGCTGCGGTCGAAGGTGGCGTCATCGAATGCCCATTTGGGCGACGCCAGTTGCCAGATCAACTTGGCGAAGTCGTGGGTATTTTTCTCGTACCCGGCGCGGCCACGGTCGGTGGCGAAATAAAACTGATACCACCACTGCAACTCGGCCTTGGGTGGCAGCGGGTTCTGACCGGCGGCCTGGTTGCCGATCAGATAGCCGCTGACCGCGACCAGCGCCTTGACGCGCTCCGGCCACAGGGCCGCGACGATGTCCGCCGAACGTGCGCCCCAATCGTAGCCACCGAGCACGGCTTGCTTGATTTTCAGCGCATCCATGAAGTCGATCACGTCACTGGCCAGCGCGGCTGGTTGACCGTTGCGAAGCGTTTTTTCGGACAGGAAATGCGTATCGCCGTAGCCCCGGGCATACGGCATCAGCACGCGGTATCCCTTCGCTGCCAGCAAGGGCGCGACTTCGTCATAGCTATGAATGTCGTACGGCCAGCCGTGCAACAGAATCACCACCGGCCCATCGGCGGGGCCGGTTTCGGCGTACGCCACGTCCAGCAGACCGGCCTTGATATGCTTCAGCGCACCGAATGGGGAGGGCGTTGTATGCGTGACGCCGGACTTGTTCGCGGTTGGCTGCGCGGCGCTGGTGGATTGCCCGTGGGCTACCCCGAGCGCGCCGAACAGACTGAGAGCGAGGATGGATGAGCCGAGCAGGCGGCGATGGGTTTTACCGGTTTTGCTGTGCTGCAGTGCCGTTTTCATGGTGATGCCTCCATTGCGAGCCATGGGTCAGGGGCTCTGGTTGATGCCCTTGAAACCTTGGGTGCATTTGAACGGGGCAACGTATCCGGGCTGTGTCGAATGGGAGGTAAAAGTGCAAGGTTATGTAGCGATGTATCCTCGGGATACACGAGGATACATCGCAGCAAGATTGCCGGCGGCTAACGATTTTGGCCGGCTGCAGGATCGTTCTGTCGCAGATAATAATTGTCGAACTCGCCGCTTTCGACGAGTTGGAAACCGTGGCGGATGTAAAAGCGATTCGACGCGCTTTCTTTGAGAGCGCCCACTCGTAATGGCAGCGCAGCGGCATCCGCCTCTTTGAATATTTGGCTGAGAACAGCAGAGCCTATTCCTGATCCCTGCGCGTCAGGGCGCACGTACAAGTGGTCAAGCAAGAGTTCATTGTCGTGACGTTTGATGACTACGAACCCCACCCTCTGTCCTGTTACCACGATGTGGCGTGTGCAGTCTGGTTCAAAACCGCCTAGAAATCGCTCGCGTGCGCGCACGGGATCAAATCGCCCGACACGCTCAAGACTTTCGCGCATGGCTTCGATTCTGACGGCTACCAGATCGTCCAGATCGCTGTTTTGAGCGGGGACCAAGGTGACAAGCGAATGGGGTGTGAGGGGCATTATTTCGTGCTCTATCATTTTGCCGAAAGACGTTGATCAGTGTGAGATTGTTGCCTGCCGAGTGCGGCATCCTGGGCGCGCGAGGGGCCGGATAAAAACCGGGATCAGGCATATCCCGGTGGAAGCCGGGTCGCCACATGGTTCCAGCATCTGGCGATCTCCACGGCAATACTGCCGCTGGGTTTTCGGACCTCGAGTTGATCATTTATCGTGAGCTGCTCCAGCAGCCACTCATCCGTCCATCCCGCCCATTCGCCTGCGACGGACCTGAGGTTGGCTTCCAGGACCGGGAACACTTCATTCCATAGGATGCTGTGGATTACCTTAGGCGAATAGCTGGTTTCAAGGATCACGCGAGCGATGTAGTCGTAGGTCAATGCGTCGATCTCGGTGTCGAGAAACAGTGATGAAAGGGCTTGCCAGATTTTCAGGCGATTGGGGTCAGCGGCTTTCATGCTTTGTCCTCTGCGGGTTTGGGAAAAAGCGGTCTGGACGACATGGGGCAAGGGCAGAAGAGGTCTTCTTATCGATTATCTCCTCGCAGACAAGACGACCCACTATCGCTGCCAAGGTGACTCCCGGATGCATCGCGCAAACATACATGCCGCCGATATCGGGTAGATAGCCGATGATCGGGATACCGTCGATAGGAATGGGTCTGAGTCCGACACAGGCCGACTCTGGTCGAATGGAAATAACCCCGTGTAATTCGTTCTGAATGACCCTGGCGGTCCTAAGCGCCATTTCCCCTGGCTGGTTTTCCAGAGCGTCGTCCAAGTAGTCTTCTGCTGCGACTAACGTACCGTTTGCGCTTTGTCGGACTTCCATTTCAGGGCTTGAGATGATGGTGTGCACGAGGTTGGGTTGTGATGTGTAACGGATGAATATTGCAGGGGATGCCTCTATTGGAAGGGACACTTTTAGCGTCTCTGTCAGCTTCGCGATACCCGTCCCAGCTGCCAGTACAACTATGTCGGCATCGATGATGCCCCGTGTGGTTTCTACGCCCGTTACCTTTGTCTTCTGAGTTGTAAAGCCAATGACCCGAGTCTGAGTCAGAACTTTCGCTCCATGAGCCTGAGCGCCTGCGATCAACGCATGGGTTGCTTGCACTGCGTCCAAAGCGCCTTCTTCAGCGTTATACAAGGCCTGTTGAGGGGGATTTTTGAGATTTGGCTCAAGGTCGAGAATTTGCGAACGGGATACCAAGGTGGCCGAAGCTCGATTCGCTGAGGCTTGCCGCACTCCATCCGGGCTCGTGCCATAGGCCAGAGAGCCAGTCCATTGCACCTTCAGGTCCGGCAGCTCCGTTTCGAGTCGACGGTACTCCGTGATGGCTGCACCTCGCAATTGCGCGACTGGGTCGTGCCCGCTGTGTGAGGTGTTGATCCATGCGAATGAGCTTCCAGTCACTCCAGACGCTATATCTTGAGCTTCGAGCAGGGTGACATTCGCACCTTTGCCCGCCAGATGATATGCCAGGGATGCGCCCACGATGCCCGCGCCAATGACAACAACTCGTGTATCTACAGCAATGGCCATATCAACTTCCTCCCTGTCGACCGCACGATGGTACAACAGCTGCATTGATCGCTGATCACTCGGAGCAAGAACTCAAGATGCAAGCCCACATTCGTCTCGCAACCCCTGAGGATGCAGAATCGATAAGCAACGTAGTGATCAGCGCCCTGCGTCAATCCAACGCCAACGATTACCCACCCGAGGTAATCGCCCAGGTTGAGCGCAGCTTCTCTGTTCAGGCAGTTCAGCTATTGATGGAGCAACGTCGGGTTTATGTGGCGTCTGTCGATCAATGTGTCGTCGCGACGGCCAGCCTCGACGGAGGTGTCGTCAGAAGTGTTTTTGTCGAACCGCGGTGCCAGGGAGAAGGCATTGGCAAGCAACTAATGTCCGTCATTTGTTCGGCCGCTCTCAACAGGGATCTGGACGTTTTGCTCGTGCCTTCCTCCATCACGGCAGAGGGCTTTTACGCAGCGCTGGGATTTCAGAAAGTACGTGATGAACTTCACGGCGCCGAGCGCACGATTATCATGCGCAAATTGTTGTTGAAGTAGTGCCTGCTCAATCCCTGACTCGGTTGGAACAGCCCATCGCTTTTCAATACATCGGTGATCAGTGCTACAACATGTTCAGCTTTGTCCCTAAGGCAGGATGGTTTCGGGACGCCATAACATTTGAAAAGGAACTTCACTATGGAAACCATCCCCACGATTCAGACCCGCCGTCTTATCCTCACGCCTTTACAACTGGCCGATGCACCGGCTATCCAACAGCTGTTTCCTCATTGGGAAGTGGTGCGTTATCTCGACAGTCGCGTGCCATGGCCCTATCCGGAAGACGGCGCGCTGACGTACGTTCGCGACCATGCGCTTCCCGCCATTGCGGCCGGGCGCGAGTGGCATTGGATGATCCGCACTTGCGAAGATCCGGCACATTGCATCGGCAGCATCAGCCTGTACGATCAACCGGGCAACAACCGAGGCTTTTGGCTGGCGCCTCAATGGCAGGGAAAGGGCTACATGCGCGAGGCCTGTGAGGTTATCAACGCCTATTGGTTTGAAATCCTGGGGCGTCCCGTCATGCAAGTTCCCAAGGCGGTGGGCAATCATGCTTCGCGTAAAGTTTCGGAACACGAAGGCATGCGCATGATTGCAACTCGGCAGGGTGATTTTGTCTGTGGGTCGTTGCTAAAGGAAGTTTGGGAAATGACGCGTGGAGATTGGCTTGAGAAAAAGGCTGCGCTGGCGTCGCGTTGAGCAGAACTCCAATGGGCCAGGTCGCCTTTGAACGTGAGTCACTTCATTCCTCAGGATCTATTTATGCCCTTGAACTTTCACAAAATGCACGCCAATGGCGATGATTTTGTTGTCGTGGACGCGCGAAACTCAGCCAACCCCATAACCAGTGCCCTGGCCCGGCGAATGGGTGATCGCAACCGAGGCATCGGTTTCAATCAACTCGCGGTGATGCTCGATTGTGAGGATGCAGACGCACGCCTGATATTCTGGAATGCAGATGGTTCCACGCTGGACGTTTGCGGCAGCGCGACGCGGGGCGCTGCGGATCGGCTGATGCGCGAATCGAATGTGACTTCGATAACGCTGCGCACCCATCGCGGTCTGCTCACGTGCGAACGAATTTCAACCGGTGCAATTTCCGTCAACATGGGGCAGCCGCTTTTCGGCTGGTCGGACATTCCCCTGGCTGGGGACCTGGACAGCGCTGTTCTGCCACTGGCGGATAGCCCGATAGCGTGCAGCATGGGCAACCCACACTGCACTTACTTTGTGGACGATCTGGCCGACGTTGATATCGCGACAGTCGGACCGGCAATTGAAACCAGCGCGCTGTTCCCGCTCAAGACCAACGTGCATTTCGTTCAGGTCATCAATCGAAAGCACATTCGTTTGCGCATATGGGAACGGGGCGGTGGCATCGCACTGGGCTCAGGTTCCTGCTCTTGCGGCGCCGCTGTGAACGGGATTCGTCGTGGCTTGCTGGATCATTGTGTTGAGGTTGAATGTGATGGTGGAAGCGTGACGGTTCAATGGGATGGCCGGGGACCGGTGTTTCTCATCGGACCGGTAGAGGCAACGTTTTCGGGAACTATCCCCGATAGTTTTCAGCAAATCTCCACCTGATAGCGAAAAGTGTCGGCTGCGCCGCGCGACAGTCGGTATTCCAGGGGTTGACGGTCGTAGCCCAGGGCCACCCGTTCGACTACCACCACTGGGCTGCCGGCGCTGACTCCCAGCGTGGCGGCCAGTGGCTCATCGGCCGAGGTGACGGTGAGGGTTTCCCGGGCTGATGCGACGCGCATGCCGCAGCGTTCTTCGTAGAAGGGGTAGAGCAGGGTGCCGAAGTCGTTCAGGTCTGTGTCGAGCAGGGCGCCGAATTGAGCGGCCGGTAGCCAGATCTGCTCGTGGAACAGCGGCCGGCCGTTCATGAGGCGCAGGCGCTCCAGGCGGATGGTGGCGTCGTGCTCGGTCAGATTCAGCGCCTGGCGCACGTGGGCGTCCGGGGTCTCCTGGGTGCGACTCAGGATGCGGCTTTGCGGCACTTGCGATTGACCGCTGGCATCGACCTGTCGAAAGAAACGAAACAGTGAACCGTCGAAGTTGGGTCGGCGCACGAACGTGCCACGGCCCTGGACGCGCAGCAGTAACCCTTCCCCGACCAGCGTTTCCACCGCTTTGCGTACCGTGCCTACCGCAACGCCGTAGTGGCGGGTCAGTTCTGCCTCGGTGGGAATGGCTTCACCGGGCAGCCATTCGCCTGCGGCGATTTTCGCCAGCATCTCTTCACGCAGTCGTTGATAGAGCGGCAGTCGCTCGTCATGTCCAAGGTGTGTAAGGGCCATACCGTCAATCCAAATCCAAGCAATGCGCCACTTTACCTCACTGGGCGCGTTGACAGGGATGGTTGTTTATAGATATGGTCATCCAGTCATCTATATGAATTTCAGGTCTGTAATCACCTTACATGCCTGGCGGGCTCCCACAAAAAATCAACAAAGGCAGCTTCCTGATGTCCCTGTCGTTCGAAGGCATAGATACTCACGCCCACATATTCCGACATGACTTGCCCATGGCGAGTGATCGTCGCTACAGCCCTGATTACGACGCCTTGGCCGAGCACTATCTGGGGCATCTGGATCGCTGCAGCCTTGCCCAGGGCGTGCTCATCCAGCCGAGCTTCCTGGGAACCGACAACCGTTTCATGGTCGAGGCCCTGCAACGTTATCCGCAACGTTTGCGAGGCATCGCGGTGGTCGAACCGGACATCGAGGATGCACAGCTCCAAGCTTTGGCCAAGGCTGGCGTGGTAGGCATTCGCTTGAATCTGATCGGCAAGGCGCCGCAGGACTACATCGATGCACGCTGGCAGACGTTTTACCAGCGACTGGCCCGACTTGGCTGGCAGGTTGAAATCCAGTGCGGCTTCGACGCCTTGGTCCTGGTTGTACCGTTCGTTCTGGCGAGCGGTGTCACGGTGGTCGTGGATCACTTCGGTCTTCCGTCCAACGGTATCGACCCGAGTAACCTCGCCCATCAGGGCTTCCTGGCCTTGCTCGGCGAGGACCGGCTGTGGGTCAAGTTGTCTGCCGCCTATCGCAGTCAGTCAGACCTGCCCCGCGCGGCTTGCGTGTTGACGCAATTGCGCCAGGCGTGTGGCGGTATCGATCGTTTTGTCTGGGGCAGCGATTGGCCCCATACCCAGTTCGAGTCGCGCACCGGCTATGACGCGCAATTGGCCTTTGTGCATGCCTTGTTTCCCGACCCGGTGGAGCGCCGGCAGGTGTTGGTGGATAACCCCACAACCCTGTTCGGCTTTGCTGCGTCGACGCGTTGAACTCCCCATAACAAAATAATACGGAACACACATCATGATGAGCCTGTACGTCGTCGCCGCGATCGTTCTTGCTGTCGCGCTGGGATACACCACCAAAATCAACATCGGCCTGTTCGCCATCGCCTTTGCCTATCTACTGGGCTGTTTCGGCATGGGCTTGAGTCCTTCCGAAATCATCGCCATGTGGCCGCTGAAGATTTTCTTCATCATCTTCTCGGTCTGCCTGTTCTACAGCTTCGCCATCGTCAACGGCACGCTGGAGAAACTGGCCGAACACTTGCTCTATCTCTGTCGTAACGTGCCGCACCTGCTGCCTTATGCGGTGTTCCTGACCGCTTGCCTGATTGCCGGGCTCGGCGCGGGTTACTACACGGTGCTCGCTTTCATGGCCCCGCTGACGCTGCTGCTGTGCCAGCGCACGGGCATGAGCCTGATACTCGGTGGCATGGCGGTGAACTACGGGGCCCTGGGCGGTGCCAACTTCGTGTCCAGCCAGAGCGGTATCATTTTCCGAGGCCTGATGACCGGCCTGGGTGTTCCTGAAAGTGAAGCCTTCATCAATGGCCTGGCGATCTTTGCCAGCACCATGGTCATTCCGCTGGTGGTCATCACCGCGTTCGTATTCTTCGCCGGCCACGGCCGTGCGCTGAAGAATGCGGCGGTCGCGATCGAGACGCCGAGCCCGCTCAACCGTGAGCAGAAAATCACCTTGTGGCTGACCTTGCTGATGATGCTTATCGTGTTGGCCGGTCCCATCGCGCACATCCTGTTCCCAGGCAATGCGACGGTGACGTTCGTCAACTCGAAGGTGGACATCGGCCTGATCGCCAGCGTGTTCTCGGTGATTGCGCTGATGCTCAAGCTGGGCGACGAGCGCAAAGCCATCGCCTCGCTGCCTTGGGGCACACTGATCATGATTTGTGGTGTGGGCATGCTGATTTCGGTGGCGATCAAGGCCGGCGCTATCGACGCTTTGGCATCGTGGATTGGCGGCAATATCCCACCGGTGCTGGTAGCCCTGGTGTTCGGTGTCGTCGCTGCGCTGATGTCGATTTTCGCCAGCACCTTGGGAGTGGTTACACCCGCGCTGTTCCCCATGGTGCCGCCGCTGGCCGCCGCCATGTCGATCGACCCCATGGTGCTGTTCATCAGCATCGTGGTTGGCGCCCAAGCCACCTCTATCTCGCCGTTCTCCTCCGGCGGCAGCCTGATCCTGAGCTCCTGCGCCGATGAGCAGAGCCGAACCCGGCTGTTTCCCCAATTGCTGCTGCGTGCCGCGCCCATCGGCTTCGTCGCGGCCATGCTGTTTAACCTTGCGCTGACTTTTATCTGAAGAGTTCGTTTTGGCAGGTCTGGGAAGTTGATCGTTCCCACGCTCTGCGTGGGAATGCATCCCGTGACGCTCTGCGTCATCTTCCAGAAGCGGAACGCGGAGCGTCCCTGGCGACATTCCCACGCAGGAGCGTGGGAACGATCGAGGTGCGATTCACTCAAGACCTGCCTGAACCACTGTGGCGAGGGAGCTTGCTCCCGCTGGGCTGCGCAGCAGCCCCACTTTCACCGCCATTGCTGATGCGACTGGCGCTTAAGATCGAAGACTCAGCTCTCAGGGGTTATGACTGACTCTGGAGCGGGCTCGGCAGCCAGCTTCAATCGGTCAGCCTTGCTGATGTATTTGGATTTTTTCGGCGGGGCCAGTTTGGCACTCGCCTTTTTTGCGTGAGCTTTCAGTAACTGATTTATTTTTTTACGACGATTCATACTTTTCTACTCGGTTTGCAAAGTCTTGGATGATGGTGAAAGTCTGGGTGTGAAACCAAGCATTGATTTTGCGCTTCCCAGCCGGCCCCGCTACCCAGAAACCTACCCCCAACCCTCAAGCCGCATGGTTGCACGTACCAGGCGTTGCTCTTCCTGTTCGATTTCCTTGAGGTTGTCGCGGATGCTGTGGATGTGTTCGCGCGCAGCGCGCTGAGCTTGTTCTGGCAGGCGCTCGATGACGGCGTGATAGAGCCGGGTGTGCTGGCGGTCGATCTGGCGTTTTTGCATCGGGCGATGGTAGAGGTTGTTGACCGAGGCGAACACCGTACTGAGCATCAAATCGGTCAACGACTGCAGGGTGTGCAGCAACACCGGGTTGTGCGAGGCCTCGCAGATCGCCAGGTGGAAGGCGTGGTCGAGGCGGGCATGTTCGCGCGGCTCGGCAGGTACGGGTTGGCTGTGGGCGGCGAGCATTTCTTCGTAGCGCCGGGTGAGCAGGACAAAGTCTGCATCGGTGCCGCGCAAGGCGGCCAGGCGTGCTGATTCGGCTTCCAGCAGTGCGCGCACTTCCAGAAGATCAAACAGGGTGCGCGGCTGCGAATTGAACAGGTGCATCAGTGGGCTGGCATCGCGGTTCCCGTTCAGCGTGGCCACCCGTGAGTCACGGCCTTGGGCGGTCTCGATAATGCCGCGCCCGCGTAGCACTTTCAGCCCTTCACGCAGGGCCGAGCGGGATATTCCCAGTTTTTCGCACAGGCGGCGCTCCGAGGGCAGTGCCTGGCCCACCTTGAGCACGCCATCGACGATCAATCGTTCGATCCGCTCGGCGACCACATCACTGACCTGGCGGCGAACGGCGGAAGTTTCTTCGAGCATGTCAGGGGCCTCGGCTAACTGGTAGTACCAGTTTTAAATGGTCATTCACGCTGCGCCCAATATAGCCACTAACCCCTTTATAAGTAAGGCCCTTGGCAAATACGGGTTAGAGGCGGGCTTGAATAAACTGGTCATACCAGTTCATCCGGTGATAGACGACCACCCTGCAAGGCTCTACATATAGCGCATAACAAGCAGCCCGGCTCGCTACCGGCGCGGCACAAAAGAACAATAAAGCGAGAAAGCCTGCCATGAGTATTTTGTACGACGAGCGCGTTGATGGGGCGCTGCCTGAAGTGGACAAGTCAGCGCTGCTGGCGGAACTGCGCCAGCAGCTTCCTGACCTGGAAGTGCTGCACACCCAGGAAGACCTCAAACCCTACGAGTGCGACGGCCTCTCTGCCTACACCACCACGCCGATGCTGGTGGTATTGCCTGAGCGCATCGAACAAGTCGAACGCCTGCTCAAACTCTGTTACCAACGCGGTGTGCCTGTGGTGGCACGCGGGGCAGGGACGGGCTTGTCCGGTGGTGCGCTGCCGTTGGTCCAGGGGATTTTGCTGGTGATGGCGCGCTTCAAGCACATCCTTGAAGTCAATCCAGAAGGGCGCTTCGCTCGCGTTCAGCCGGGCGTTCGCAACCTGGCCATCTCCCAGGCGGCCGCCCCTTACGACCTGTATTACGCACCGGACCCATCCTCGCAGATCGCCTGTTCGATTGGCGGTAACGTCGCCGAGAACGCCGGAGGCGTGCACTGCCTCAAATATGGCCTGACCGTGCACAACCTGCTCAAGGTGGAAATCCTCACGGTTGAAGGCGAGCGCATGACCTTGGGCAGCGAGGCCCTGGATTCGCCCGGCTTCGACCTGCTCGCCTTGTTCACCGGCTCCGAAGGCATGCTGGGGATCATCACTGAAGTCACGGTCAAGCTGCTGCCCAAGCCGCAGGTGGCCAAGGTGTTGCTGGCCAGCTTTGATTCGGTGGAGAAAGCCGGGCGCGCGGTGGGTGAAATCATTGCGGCCGGCATCATCCCCGGCGGCCTGGAGATGATGGACAACCTGGCCATTCGCGCCGCCGAGGACTTTATACACGCCGGTTATCCGGTGGACGCCGAGGCCATCCTGCTGTGCGAACTGGACGGTGTGGAGGCCGACGTGCACGACGACTGCGAGCGTGTCCGCGCGGTGCTGGGCGAGGCCGGCGCCACCGAAGTGCGCATGGCTCGCGATGAGGTTGAACGGGTCAAGTTTTGGGCCGGGCGCAAGAACGCCTTCCCGGCCGTCGGGCGTATCTCGCCGGACTATTACTGCATGGACGGCACCATTCCACGTCGCGAACTGCCCGGGGTGCTCAAGGGCATCAGTGAGCTGTCCGAGGCGTTCGGCCTGCGTGTGGCCAACGTGTTCCATGCCGGTGATGGCAATATGCACCCATTGATTCTGTTTGATGCCAACCAACCCGGCGAGCTGGAGCGGGCAGAGTCCCTGGGCGGCAAGATTCTCGAACTCTGCGTCAAGGTGGGCGGCAGCATTACCGGCGAACATGGTGTGGGGCGCGAGAAGATCAATCAGATGTGCGTTCAGTTCAACAGTGACGAACTGACCCTGTTTCACGCGGTGAAAGCAGCCTTCGACCCGCGCGGCCTGCTCAACCCCGGCAAGAACATTCCGACCCTGCACCGCTGCGCCGAATTCGGCGCCATGCACGTGCACCACGGCCAACTGCCCTTTCCTGAACTGGAGCGCTTCTGATGGTGATGCAGCACGACTGCGACGCCAGCGAGGCGTTGCTGGAACAAGTCAATCACGCCCTCAACAGTGCTACGGCGTTGCGCATTCAGGGGGGGAACAGCAAGGCGTTTCTCGGTCGCAAGGTCGACGGCGAAGTGCTCGATACCCGTGCCCACCGCGGCATCGTCAGCTACGACCCGACCGAGTTGGTGATCACCGCCCGCGCCGGCACGCCGCTGGTTGAGCTGGAGGCGGCGCTGGACGCGGCCGGGCAGATGCTCACCTGCGAGCCTGCGCAATTTGGCGGCGCAGCGACCCTCGGCGGGATGGTTGCGGCAGGTCTGTCGGGCCCGCGCCGGCCTTGGTCCGGCGCGGTTCGTGACCTGGTCCTGGGCACCCGCTTGATCACCGGAACGGGCAAGCACCTGCGCTTTGGCGGCGAGGTGATGAAGAACGTCGCCGGCTACGACCTGTCGCGGCTGCTGGCCGGGAGCTTTGGCTGCCTGGGAGTGATTACCGAGGTGTCGCTCAAAGTGCTGCCCAAGCCGCGCCAGTGCCTGAGTCTGCGGCTGGAGATGGACGCCGCGCTGGCCTTGCGCAAACTGGCCGAGTGGGGTCAGCAACCCATTTCGCTGAGCGCCGCCAGCCATGATGGTCAGGCTTTGCACCTGCGCCTGGAAGGTGGTGAAGGCTCGGTCGCAGCGGCCCGTGAACGTCTCGGCGGTGAGCTGCTTGAGAGCTCGTACTGGGTTGACCTGCGCGAGCAGCGCCTGGATTTCTTCGCGGACCCGCGCCCGCTCTGGCGATTGTCGGTGCCGACCAACACCGGCGTGTTGGCGCTGCCCGGTGAGCAACTGATCGACTGGGGAGGCGCCCAGCGCTGGCTCAAGTCCGATGCCGATGTCGCGCTGATCCGCCAGATCGCCGCCCAAGCCGGTGGCCACGCCACCTGTTTCACCGCCGGCCACTGCGACAGTCCATTCCATCCGCTGGCCACCCCGTTGCTGCGCTACCACCGACAGCTCAAAACCCAGCTTGACCCCCAGGGCATTTTCAACCCTGGCCGAATGTATCGCGAGGTGTAGTTGTGCAGACCCATCTGAGTGAACAGGCCAAGCACCTGCCGCGCGCCGAGGAAGCCGAACGCGTCCTGCGCAGCTGTGTGCATTGCGGCTTTTGCAACGCCACCTGCCCGACCTACCAGCTTATCGGTGATGAGCTGGACGGCCCGCGCGGGCGTATTTACCTGATCAAGCAAGTGCTGGAAGGCAACGAAGTCACGGCCAAGACCCAACTGCACCTGGATCGCTGTCTGAGCTGTCGCAACTGTGAGACCACCTGTCCGTCGGGCGTGCAGTACCACAATCTGCTGGATATCGGCCGCGCGGTAGTCGATGCCGCCGTTCCGCGCCCGCTGGCTCAGCGCGTATTGCGTCAAAGCCTGCGTGCCGTGGTGCCCCATGCGCGGCTGTTCAAAGGGCTGATTGAGGTTGGCCAGGTTTTCCGTCCGCTGTTGCCGGCCAGCCTCAAGGCCAAATTGCCGCGTACTGCCAGTGCCGCCAAACCCCGCCCCGAGCCACGCCATGCACGCCGTGTGCTGATGCTTGAGGGCTGTGTGCAGCCTGGCCTGGCACCTAACACCAATGCCGCCACGGCGCGGGTGCTCGATCGCCTCGGCATCAGCGTCACGCCGATCAATGAAGCCGGTTGCTGCGGCGCAGTGGACTACCACCTCGACGCCCAAGAGCAAGGCTTGCAGCGTGCGCGGCGCAACATCGATGCCTGGTGGCCCGCCATCGAGAAGGGCGCCGAGGCCATTGTGCAGACCGCCAGCGGCTGCGGCGCCTTCGTCAAGGATTACGGCCATCTGTTGGCGCAGGATCCGGCCTACGCCGAGAAAGCCAGGCGCGTCAGTACCCTGGCCAAAGACCTGGTTGAAGTGCTCAGCGTCGAACCTCTGGAGCAACTGGGTGTGCATGCCGACAAGCGCGTGGCTTTCCACTGCCCCTGCACTCTGCAGCATGCGCAGAAGCTGGGGGGCGCCGTGGAAAGCGTGCTCGCTCGCCTCGGGTTCGGTTTGACGGCTGTGCCCGACAGTCACCTGTGTTGCGGCTCCGCCGGGACCTATTCGTTAACCCAGCCGCAGCTGTCCAGGCAGTTGCGCGACAACAAACTCAATGCCCTGGAAAGCGGTAAGCCGCAGGCGATTGTCACCGCCAACATCGGCTGCCAGACCCACCTCGACGGCGCCGGTCGCACCCCTGTGCGGCATTGGATCGAACTGGTCGAAGAAGCCCTGAATTAACCGGAGAACAGCATGCTTAGCAAAGCCGTATTGAGCCAGACCGAAGTCAGCAAAATCCTCGCCGCTGCCCGCAGTGAAGCGGAGAAAAACCACTGGGCCGTGAGCATCAGCGTGGTCGACGACGGCGGGCATCCGCTGGCCCTGGAGCGCCTGGATGGCTGCTCACCGATCGCCGCCTACATCGCCGCCGAGAAGGCCCGCAGCGCCGCCATCGGGCGTCGTGAAACCAAAGGTTATGAAGACATGGTCAATGGCGGGCGTAGCGCGTTCCTGTCCGCGCCGCTGCTGACTTCGCTGGAAGGTGGTGTGCCGGTGATTGTCGACGGCCAGGTGATTGGCGCGGTGGGCGTTTCCGGGGTCAAGGCCGATCAGGACGCCCAAGTGGCCAAAGCCGGTATCGCCGCATTGGGCTGATTACAAGGGCTAGGCGCCTGTTCAGTGAGCCGCGCTGACATCTGACGCCGGCCACCTACTGTTTTTTGGAGAGTGAAAATGACTGATCGCGTGAACTGCCAGCGCCTGCAAGTGGCCGTCAACCTGCAACGTTTCGTCGACGAGCAAGTGCTGCCCGGCACCGGGATTGAACGCGAGGCGTTCTGGGCCGGCTTCGACGCCCTGGTGCATGACCTGGCGCCGCACAATCGTGCGCTGCTGGCCGAGCGCGATGCGCTGCAGGCGAAGCTGGACAGCTGGCACCGCGCGCACCCAGGCCCGATCAGCGACATGCCGGCCTATCGCGATTTTCTCGAGTCCATCGGCTACCTGTTGCCGCAGCCAGACACGGTACGGGTCAGCACCGCCAACGTTGACAGCGAGATCACCCACCAGGCCGGTCCACAGCTGGTGGTGCCGATGATGAATGCCCGCTACGCGTTGAACGCCGCCAATGCGCGCTGGGGCTCTTTGTACGATGCGTTGTACGGCACCGATGCTATCGCTGAAGACGGTGGTGCTCAAAAGGGCCCGGGTTACAACCAGGTGCGTGGTGACAAAGTCATCGCCTTCGCCCGTGCGTTTCTCGATCAGGCCGCGCCTTTACGCATGGGCTCGCATGCTGACTCGGTCAATTACCGGGTCAGTGAGGGGCAACTGCAGGTGACCCTGGCTGACGGCACCCAGACCGGTTTGGCCCAGGCCGACAAGTTCGTCGGTTATCAGGGCCAGGCCAGCGCGCCGACAGCGGTGCTGCTGAAAAACAACGGCCTGCACGTGGAAATCCAGATCGATGCCGGCAGCCCGATCGGCGCCAGCGATGGCGCAGGGGTCAAGGATCTGCTGGTGGAGTCCGCGCTGTCGACCATTCTCGACTGCGAAGACTCCGTCGCGGCGGTCGATGCGGCCGATAAAGTGCTGATCTACCGCAACTGGCTCGGTCTGATGAAAGGCGACCTCAGCGAAGCGCTGGAAAAGGGCGGCAAGTCTATCGTGCGCCGTCTCAACCCGGACCGCGAGTACACCGCTGCCGCTGGCGGTGCGTTGAAGCTGCACGGCCGTTCGTTGCTGTTTGTGCGCAACGTCGGGCACCTGATGAGCAACCCGGCGATCCTCGACGGCGAAGGCCACGAGATCCCCGAAGGCATCCTCGACGGGGTGATGACCAGCTTGATCGCCCTGCATGACCTCCAGCGCCACGGTAACTCGCGTACCGGTAGCATCTATATCGTCAAGCCGAAGATGCACGGCCCGGCTGAAGTGGCCTTTGCCGATCAGTTGTTCACGCGCATCGAAGACCTGCTGCACTTGCCCCGGCACACCCTGAAGATGGGGATCATGGACGAAGAGCGCCGCACCAGCATCAACCTCAAGGCGTGTATCGCCAGCGCGGCGGCGCGGGTGGCCTTCATCAACACCGGCTTCCTCGACCGCACCGGTGATGAGATGCACACCGCCATGGAGGCCGGCGCGATGCTGCGCAAGGGCGACATGAAGAGCAGCGCCTGGATCCAGGCCTACGAGCGCAACAACGTGCTGGTTGGCTTGAGCTGCGGTCTGCGTGGTCGGGCGCAGATTGGCAAGGGGATGTGGGCCATGCCGGACCTGATGGCCGCCATGCTCGAGCAGAAGATCGCCCATCCCCAGGCCGGCGCCAACACGGCCTGGGTCCCGTCGCCGACCGCCGCCACCTTGCATGCCTTGCACTACCACCAAGTGGATGTGCAGGCGGTGCAGCGCGAGCTGGAAGCCATCGACCTCAACAGTCAGCGCGACGACCTGCTCAATGGCCTGCTCAGCGTGCCGGTGGTGGCCGAGCCTGACTGGAACGCCAGCCAGATCCAGCAAGAGCTGGACAACAACTGCCAGGGCATCCTCGGTTATGTGGTGCGCTGGGTCGAGCAGGGCGTGGGTTGCTCCAAGGTGCCGGATATCCACAACGTCGGCCTGATGGAAGACCGCGCCACCCTGCGTATTTCCAGCCAACACATTGCTAACTGGCTGCACCACAACGTCGTTAGCCAGACTCAGGTGCGCGCAAGCCTTGAGCGCATGGCCAAGGTGGTCGATCAGCAGAACGCCGGTGATCCGCTGTATCGCCCGATGGCCGATGACTATGCCGCCTCGATGGCGTTCCAGGCCGCCTGCGACCTGGTGTTCAAGGGCCGCGAGCAACCCAGTGGCTACACCGAACCGCTGCTGCACGCCTGGCGTCTGCGGTTCAAGCAACAGGCCTGAGGGAGACACGCTCTGCAATCGTCGAGGGGCTGCGGTGTGCGTCGTGACCGCAACCCCGAAAGCCCCTGCTTTAGCGGGGGCGCAATACAACAGGCCCCGACAGCCCATGGCTGCCGGGGCCCTTGAGCATGAGCGCGGCGACGGGTGATCCCCTGTCGACGCGGTTCGCGGAGCACCTGTGCTCTGGATGCGTGGCGCCGGATACCCCCGGCAAACTGTGGTTCACAACAATAAAAAGGAACCAAAACCATGAGTCAAACACTGCTGTCCATCCTGGCCTTCGTGCCGCTGGTACTGGCGGGCGTGTTACTGATCGGCTTTCGCTGGCCAGCCAAATACGCCATGCCCGTGGTCTTCGTACTGACGGCGCTGATCGGCCTCGGGGCCTGGGACATGACGTTGAATCGGGTCCTGGCGTCCTCGCTGCAGGGCCTCGTCCTGACGGCGGCGATTCTGTGGATTGTTTTCGGTGCCATTCTGTTGCTCAACACCCTCAAGCATTCCGGCGGCATCAGCTCCATTCGCCGTGGCTTTGCCAATATCAGCCCGGACCGTCGGGTCCAGGCGCTGATCGTGGCCTGGCTGTTCGGCTGCTTCATCGAGGGCGCTTCGGGCTTTGGCACACCTGCGGCGGTAGTCGCGCCGTTGATGGTCGCGTTGGGCTTCCCGGCCATGGCCGCGGTGGTACTCGGCATGCTGGTACAGTCCACTCCGGTGTCTTTTGGTGCCGTCGGTACGCCCATGGTGGTCGGGGTCACAGGCGGCCTTGACCAGACCGGTCTTGGCGCGCAACTGGCTGCTGTGGGCAGCAACTGGGACGTGTTCTTCCATTTGATCGTCTCGCGGGTGGCGATCATCCATGCCCTTTGCGGGATTCTCATGCCGCTGATCATGATCAGCATCATGACCCGCTTCTTCGGCAAGAACCAATCCTGGCGCGAAGGCCTGGTCATGGCACCGTTCGCGATCTTCACCGGACTCGCCTTCGTCATTCCTTACGCGGCCGCCGGAGTGTTCCTCGGTCCGGAATTCCCTTCGATGATTGGTGCCCTGGTGGGCCTGAGCATTGTGATCCCGGCTGCCAAAGCGCGCTTCCTGTTGCCCAAGACCACCTGGGATTTTGCCCCGGCCAGCGAGTGGCCAGCGGAGTGGATGGGCAGGATCGAGATGAAGCTCGACGACATGGCCGGCAAAAAAGCGATTTCCGTCCCCATGGCCTGGGCACCCTATGTGCTGCTGGCCGTGTTGTTGGTGCTGTCGCGCAACATTCCACCGCTCAAGGCCTGGCTGCTGTCCCTGAGCTTCGGGGCCAAAGACATTCTGGGTGAGACGGGCGTGTCCGCCAGCCTGGAACTGCTCTACCTGCCAGGTGGTTTGCTCTGCGTGGTTGCGCTGATGACATTCTTCTTGCACCGCATGCGCGCCAGCGAACTGGTGGCGGCCGTGAGTGAATCGAGCAAAACCTTGCTGGGCGCCGGTTTCGTGTTGATCTTCACCATCCCGATGGTGCGTATCCTGATCAACTCAGGGGTGAACGGATCGGACCTGGTGTCGATGCCGGTGGCAATGGCGCGTCTCGTCGCAGACAGTGTCGGCAGCGTGTACCCGTTCTTCGCCCCGGCGGTGGGCGCACTGGGCGCATTCATCGCCGGCTCCAACACCGTGTCCAACCTGATGCTGGCGCAGTTCCAGTTCAACACCGCGCAACTGTTGGGCATCTCCGGCGCGCTGATGGTGGCGTTGCAATCGGTAGGCGCGGCGGCCGGCAACATGATCGCCATCCACAACGTGGTGGCGGCGTCGGCGACAGTCGGCCTGCTGGGTCGCGAAGGCATCACCCTGCGCAAGACCATGCTGCCGACGCTGTACTACATCGTCCTGGCCGGTATCATCGGCATGATCGGCTTCTATCTGCTGGGTATCAGCGATCCGCTGACGAAGTCCTGAAACCTGCAGGCTGCCCGCCGATGGGGCGGGCAGCTTCGGTCAGGCGAGTCCACCGGAGCTAAACCAGCGCATCTGTTGACAGGTTGTAAATGAAAGCCCCTGATTCGTGATGAATCAGGGGCTTTGGAGTGTCTGGCGTTTTATAGAAGGGTACCCGCTGGCGCCGCATCCAACCGCCTTGCAATCACATCCATCACGTCGCAACCGTCACGCAGCGGAATGCAGTAAAGCTGTGCCAAACCCCATCGCCATTTTGGGCGACGCTCAGACTATAGGCGCCACCACAAAAAATACGCAAGGGATTGATAGCGCGGAGGTTTCCCAATGACATGTGGGATATTTCCGTAGCTCAATCAGCCAATTCCGCCATTCCACCCCCATTTACAGCCCTACACGTCCCACAATCCAATCGCGCATTCCCCTCCGGCGCGGGATAATACGGCCCGGCTTGGGGTCACAACCGCTTCCCCCTGATTGTATTGGCGGCTGAGAAGGATCGATCGCAATGACAGACTGGCTGCAAAGCTATGGAGAGATGGCTGAACGGGTTCGCGGCCACGATTGGGACGCCAGCCCGCTCGGGCCGCCGAAACAGTGGCCCGATGTGCTGAAGACCACCGTAGCGTTGAGCCTCGCCTCGCATTTCCCCCAGGCCATCGTGTGGGGGCCGGAACTGATCACGTTGTACAACGATGCCTTCGTGCCCATCCTCGGCAATAAACCCCAAGCGCTGGGTCGGCGGTTCGATGAGGTGTGGAAGGAAGTCTGGAGCGACATCGGCCCGATTGTGCGGGCGGCCTTCGAGGGGCAGGCGACTTATATCGAGAATTTTCCCCTGATCATCGAGCGTGGCGGCGGCCTGGAACAGGCGTATTTCACGTTCTGCTACAGCCCCATCCGTGATCAGTTCGGCAAGGTCGTGGGCATGCTGGACACCGTCACCGAGACCACTTCCACGGTGTTCATGACCCAGCGCCTGGCGGTGCTGGATGCCATTGGCAATGCCGTGGCGAATGCCACCGACCCACAGGCCATCATGGCCACCACCACGCGGATTCTGGCGGCGCACCTGAACCTATCCAATTGCGCCTATGCGGATATGGATGAGGACGAGGATGGCTTCACCATTCGCGGTGATTGGGCTCGGGCGGGGTCACCCAGTATTGTCGGGCATTACCGGCTGGCGGATTTTGGTCGGCTGGCGGTTGCCAACCTGCGGGCCGGCAAACCCCTGGTGGTCAACGATAACCTCAAGGAGCTGGCGCCCGAGGAAGCGGCGACGTTCCAGGCGATCGGTATCGCCGCGACCATTTGCGTGCCGCTGATCAAGAACGGACGTTTGACCGCATTGATGGCCATCCACGACAAAACGCCGCGGGTCTGGTCCAGCAACGATCTGGCGCTGCTGATGGAAGTGACCGAACGATCCTGGGCTCACATCGAGCGGACCCGCGCGGACGCCGCCGTGCGCGAGGGGCTAGCGGTCCTGGCGGAACTGAACGCGACGCTGGAGGAGCGGGTCGAGGAACGCACCACGCGCCTGAAACAGACCGAAGCGGCCCTGCGCCAGTCGCAGAAACTTGAAGCCATCGGCCAGCTCACCGGCGGGGTGGCCCACGACTTCAACAACCTGCTGACGATCATTCGTTCCTCCGTCGACTTTCTGCACATGCCTAACCTCTCCGATGAGCGGCGCAACCGCTACATGACGGCGGTTTCCGAGACGGTGGAGCGTGCCGCCAAGCTGACCAGCCAGTTGCTCGCCTTCGCCCGGCGTCAGCCGTTGAAACCGCAAGTCATCGATGTGGGCAAGCAGGTGCAAAGCCTCGGCGACATGCTGCAGACCGTCACGGGGGCGCGGATTCAGGTCAAGGTCGAGCTGAGCGACCGGCCTTGTTACATCCGCGCTGACTTGAGCCAGTTTGAAACGGCGCTGATCAACATGGCCCTCAATGCCAGGGATGCCATGGATGGGCAAGGCACGTTGTCGCTGCGGCTCATTGGCGGTGCTGGCATGCCGCCGATCCGAGGTCACGCGGGAGCCGGGCAGTCTTTTGCCGCCATTGCCCTGGCGGACACCGGCACCGGCATTGCGGCAGAAGTCCTGGAGCATATTTTCGAGCCGTTCTTTACCACTAAGGAAGTGGGCAAGGGCACCGGGCTGGGGTTGTCCCAGGTGTTCGGTTTTGCCAAACAGTCTGGCGGCAACGTGGATGTTTCGACCGTGGTCGGGGAGGGGACGGTGTTTACCTTGTACCTGCCGGAAGTCGAGCCTGAAGAGATTGATGAGCCCAACCGGGAGGAAACCACGCCCCTGCTGCTGGAAAAGGGCAAGCGTCGGGTGTTGATCGTGGAGGACAACCTGGAGGTCGGGCGTTTTGCCAATCAGATCCTGCAGGATCTGGGCTACGAAACGGCCTGGGCGACCAACGCCGAGGAGGCTCTGGATATGGTTGGCCCGGATGCGATGGCGTTCGACGCGGTATTTTCCGACGTCGTCATGCCCGGCATCAGCGGCATTGCCCTGGCCAAGGCACTGCGCCGGCGCCGCCCGGATCTGCCGGTGGTCCTGACGTCGGGTTATAGCGAGGAGCTGGCCCACCGTGGCCATGAAGATTTCGAGTTTCTATCCAAGCCCTATTCGGCCGATCAGGTTTCCCGGATCTTGAGCCGCGATGGCGGGGCGGATTGAATAAAGCGGTCCGTGGGCAAGTCACGCAGCTCCATTCGTCGGCCAGACGCTTGCCTGAATAATCAGTCCTTTGATGACCGACTAGTCTGAAAGTCGTGAAGGCCTATATTTTTCAGGCAACGGGTTGTTGCCGGTGTGGGCCTCGACGAAAAGGGGAAAGGCGATGGGAGCACCGTACAGCGAGGATAACGGAGCCGCATATCCGATCAATGAAGGTTTGCAGTGTGGGCAATCGGCCTATAGGGCGGACTTTGGCGACGAGCCGATCAAATCCATCAGGACCAAGGTGTCCAAAGTGCCGCGAGGGGAAAAGGCCAAGTTCCTGCCCAGGGTCCCGGTCAGGAAGTAACGTTGCAACTCTACAATTCAGTCCTGTCATCGTGGCGAGGGAGCAAGCTCCCCGCCACGACACCATTCCAGCCTCTGGCATAAATATTCTTCATCTTTTTTTTCACGACGGTTTCTTTCACGTTTCTTTCACAAGCGGGCGCGTAATCTTGGCTCATCCGTTAGAAAGCAGTAACCGCAGTACCTGCCCGTTTCCCCAGCGGGCTTTTTTTTGCCTGTCATAAAACTACCCCTCCGTTTGTTGTCCAAGTGACATGGCCCGACGCTATCTGGCGTAGACTGACGCCCGCGCGTACCGGCCATCTTTCCCCGATGCGGCATTCTTGAGGTTTCTATCATGCGTTTGACTTTATCCACCTTGGTGCTTGGGCTTGTGGTTGCTCAAGGCGCGATGGCTGCCGGTGACGGTACTGCTGCGGTTGGCGGTGGTCTGGGCGGTGCGTTGGGTAACGTAGTCGGCCAACAGATGGGCGGCAGCACAGGCGCGGCCATTGGCGCCGGTGTCGGTGGTGCAGCCGGCAGTGCGGTGGGGGCGCGTAAGGGCAGCCGTACGGAAGCGGCCATTGGCGGTGGTTTGGGGTCGGCCGGCGGTTCGATTGTCGGTAACAGCCTGGGCGGCTCGACGGGCTCCACCATCGGCGCAGGTATTGGTGGCGCGGCGGGTGGTGCATTGGGTAGCAACCTGTCCAATGACAACGATGGTCATTCGGGTGGTAAGAAGCACAAGCACAAACATAAGAACAAACATCGCTAAGCGCATGTTTGGATGAGAAAGACCCGGCCTGTGAGCCGGGTTTTTTGTTCGCCATGGGTTTGCGGTTTATCTGCTCACAGGGTTGTCTGGCCACAGGGCTGTCCGGCGTTTTCTTTACCGGGTTATTTACCCGGAACGTTTCCCCTCTGCGCACCTCGAATTCATACATCCATCAGCAATTGCGAGGTGCGTCATGACGCCGGAAACCGAAGGTACGGAAGAAAAAGGCCCGTCGGGCGTTCCTTTCGTCAATGATCCGGGCAATGAAGACCCCGGCTCGCTGATGGACGACGCCCAGGTGCCCTTGATCGAGGGTGAAGAGGTGGAAGACGCTGAGATCGAGGACGAGTCCTACGATTGAAGTCGCTCAAGCTGACCGCCCGTGTTCTCAAAACTGCATGACGTGTTGTCCCGTCATCAGGAGGTTGCCATGACTGCCGATTCGCCTGTCCCTGACGACGATGAAACCCCGGAATACCCGCTGCCCTCGCCAACCGACTCGCTGAGCCGGGACCAGCGCCCGCCTGACGACGACGCCGGGGTAGAGCAGGTGCCGAGTGAGGATGAGGATATCGAGGCGAGCCCGGACGATCCGGACATTGCCGGTAACGACGCCTCCGGCGAACCGAGCTGATTGCCGGTTCCGCCCGTCGATTTATCGGCACCATCGGCCAGTCACGATTGCCACACATCAGGTAGGTAACCTTAAAAAGGGAGACTCACCATGATGAAATCAAATGTGACCGCGCTGACCCTGGCCGGGATTCTGTCGGTCAGTTCCATGGCGGTTTTCGCCCAGTCTTCGGGCGGCAATCCCCCCGTAGATAAGGGGGGGATGCCACCTTCCACCGAGATGGAAGCCGGCACGCCGTCGGGCACGGGAGGCGCGTTGCCCCCGGGTTCCGTGGAGAGCGGTAATGGCAGCGACGCCAGTGGTAGCAGCACCAGTCCCGGTACGGGCAGCGGCTCAATGAGCGGCGGCAGTTCCATGGGGGGCGATGCCTCCAGCAGTGGAACCGGGGCCGGAACCAGCGACAGCGGTGGTAGCTCCGATGACGACGGTTCGAGTGGTTCCAGCCAATAACGCATTGATCATCATCTGAACCTGATCCTTGTTGCGGCGAGGGGGCAAGTGCCCTCGCTGCAACAGTCGCCCACACAGATTTCCCGTTGCCTGTGCCAAGCCACTCTCGTTATCCTGCTGAATCCTTTAAGGTGAACACGTTGCTCTGGCCAAACCTGAGCCATCTCTGGAACCTTGTGATAACGGATCAGATGCGATGAAAGCACCGCTGCAAGAGCTTGGCCCGATCAAAGCTGTGATATTCGACATGGATGGGCTGTTGCTGGACACCGAAGGCATTTACACCGAGGTGACCTCCATCATCGCCGAGCGTTACGGGCGCACGTTTGATTGGAGCGTCAAGCAGAACATCATCGGACGTGGGGCCGGGGATCTGGCCCGCTATGTCGTTCAGGCGCTGGAGTTGCCGATCACCCCGGAAGAGTTCCTGGTGATCCGCGAGCCCTTGATGCGCGAACGCTTTCCGCACGCCCTGGCGATGCCCGGTGCTGAAGAGCTGGTGCGGCATTTGAAGGCCCATGACGTTCCGATTGCGGTGGGCACCAGTTCGTCGAGCCAGTCGTTTGCACTGAAAACCACGCTGCACCGGGACTGGTTTGCGTTGTTCGATTTCATCGTCACAGCGGATGACCCGGAGGTGGGCGCGGCGAAGCCGGCACCGGATATCTTCCTCACTGCCGCCCGACGCCTGGGCGTTGCACCCCGCGATTGCCTGGTATTCGAAGATTCACCGTTCGGGGTGACCGCGGCGAAAGCGGCGGGAATGACTGCCATTGCCATTCCGGATTCGGCCATGGCCGACGAAAAATACGCCCATGCCGACGCGATCATTCGTTCCCTGAAGATCTTCCAGCCAGGCCTGTGCGGTTTGCCAGAGCTGGAGTGGGCCTGACGACACATCGCGGCACAACAGAACGCCGTTCATGGTATTACCCATGAACGGCGTTTTTTTATGGCCTGGATCAGGCGCCGCCCCCCCCATCGCGAGCAGGCTCGCTCCCACATTGGTTTTGTGGCGACCGCACATGTTGCGACCACCCAAAATCCCTGTGGGAGCGAGCCTGCTCGCGATGGGGGCGATGTGATTCAGAGCTGTGAATTCACCGCCCAAACCGCCCCGGCCAGCCAATAATGGTCTTGGGCCGAGGCGTGGCATAGGTGCGCACTTTCGAGGTGGACAAGCCCAACCGCACCAGGGCTTCGGCAATGGTCACCGCCGCCGTCACGCCATCGACCACCGGCACCCCGGTGCGCTGGCGGATCTGCTCATCGAGCCCGGCCATGCCACCGCAACCCAGGCAGATTACTTCGGCTTTGTCCTGACTGACTGCCAGTTCTGCCTGCTGCACGATGGCTTCCACCGCCCGTTGCGGGTCTTGCTCAAGCTCCAGCACTGCCAGGCCACTGGCACGTACCGAGGCGCAGCGATCGAACAGGCCGGAGAGCTTTAGGCGGTCCTCGATCAGCGGCACGGTGCGGTCCAGGGTGGTGACCACCGAATAGGCGTGGCCCAGGAACATCGCGGTGCTGGCGCCCGCGTCGGTGATGTCCACCACCGGTACATTGAGCAGTTCCTGCAAGCCTTCGCGCCCATGTTCGCCGTAACCGGCCTGGATCACCGCATCAAACGGCTGATCGTAGGCCATCACCCGATCCATCACCGCGATGGCGGCCAGGTAGCTTTCGAAATTGCCTTCGATGGAGTCAGCGCCGAAGTACGGCGTGAGCCCGACGATCTCGGTGCCCGGCGCGGCCACGGCCTGGGCTTGTTGGGCGATGGCCCGGGTGATGGATTCGGTGGTGTTGACGTTGACCACAAGAATTCGCATGAGCTGTCCTCTTCCATAAGCGCAAACAGGCGGCCCGGTCTGGCGGGCCGTTTTTACAATCAACGGCAGATGTTATCCATAGGAATGGACAAATGGCAGGTTCTTGCGGTCCGCATGGTTTTTATAAGCGCTGTGGTTTTTTTCAGGCCTTGGATTTGCTGATGATATTGCCGGCGTGCAGCCCGCATTCTTTCTGCGTGGCTTCTTCCCACCACCAGCGGCCTTCGCGTTCGTGCTGGTTCGGCAGCACCGGGCGGGTGCAGGGTTCGCAGCCGATGCTGATGAAGCCGCGTTCATGCAGGCTGTTGTAGGGCAGTTCCAGCATGCGGATGTAGCCCCAGACTTCTTCGCTGGTCATCTGCGACAGTGGGTTGAATTTGTACAGGGTGCGTTCCGGAGTGGAAAATGCCGTGTCGATTTCCAGTGCGGCCACCTGGCTGCGGGTGCCGGGGCTCTGATCGCGACGCTGGCCGGTGGCCCAGGCGCGGACATCGGACAGCTTGCGCCGCAGCGGTTCGATCTTGCGAATGCCGCAGCACTCACCGTGACCGTCCTTGTAGAAGCTGAACAGGCCTTTTTCCTTCACGAAAGGCTCGAGTTTCGCAGGGTCCGGCGAGATCAGTTCGATATCGATCTTGTAGTGTTCGCGCACCTGTTCGATGAACCGATAGGTTTCCGGGTGCAGGCGACCGGTGTCGAGGCTGAACACCTTGACGTTCTTATTCAGCTTCCAGGCCATGTCCACCAGCACCACGTCTTCGGCGCCGCTGAAAGATATCCACAGGTCATCGCCGAATTCGGCGAAGGCCAGTTTGAGGATGTCCTGTGGGGACTTGTTGGCATAGGTCGTGGCGAGTTCCACGACGTCAAACGATGGGCTCATCAGGGCGGCTTCCTACAGGTCGGTGGCGCTGGGCGCTCTATATGGGGCTGATGGTAACAAAAGCTGTCGGGGCTGGCGCGCTCCTGTGCGTTGCGCAGGCATCGGCGAATGGCTAGAGTCGGCAGTCCTTTTGTTCGCTCAACCGATAAACATCAAAAAAATGGGAGTGTCTTGTGGAAATTGCCTGTCTCGACCTGGAAGGTGTGCTGGTCCCGGAAATCTGGATCGCCTTCGCTGAAAAAACCGGTATTGAATCCCTCAGGGCGACCACGCGGGACATTCCCGACTACGACGTGTTGATGAAGCAACGGTTGCGCATCCTCGATGAGCATGGCCTCAAGCTCTCCGATATCCAGGAAGTCATCGCCACCCTCAAGCCGCTGGACGGCGCCATCGAGTTCGTCGACTGGCTGCGCGAGCGCTTCCAGGTGGTGATTCTTTCCGACACCTTCTACGAATTCTCCCAACCCCTGATGCGCCAGCTGGGTTTCCCGACGTTGCTCTGCCATCGTCTGATTACCGATGACAGCGGACGGGTAACCGGATACCAACTGCGTCAGAAAGATCCCAAGCGCCAGTCGGTATTGGCCTTCAAGAGCCTGTACTACCGGGTGATCGCGGCGGGGGATTCCTACAATGACACCACGATGCTGGGTGAAGCCGATGCCGGGATTCTGTTTCATGCGCCGGACAATGTGATTCAAGAGTTCCCGCAGTTCCCGGCAGTGCACAGTTTTGCTGAGTTGAAGCAGGAATTCATCAAGGCCTCGAATCGAAATCTAAGCTTGTAAACCCAATCCCCCTGTGGGAGCGAGCTTGCTCGCGATAGCGTTGGGTCAGCAGCATTTGAGCCAACTGGCACACCGCTATCGCGAGCAAGCTTGCTCCCACAGGGTTCTGGGCCTGGTCAGGGGCTTGCCCTCGATGCTTTTAGAGGTTCTGCAAAGTTTCGAGCAACACCCGCACCTTGGTAATCGACTCCTGATACTCCGCCTGCCAATCCGAATCCGCGACAATCCCGCCGCCGCCCCAGCAACACACCTGTCCATCCTTGACCAGCAAGCTGCGGATGGCGATGGAACTGTCCATCTCTCCGCGTACGTCCAGGTACAGCAACGAGCCGCAATACAGCCCGCGCCGGGTCGGTTCGAGTTCGTCGATGATCTGCATGGCGCGGATTTTCGGTGCGCCGGTGATCGAGCCGCCGGGGAAGCTGCCTGCGATCAAGTCCAGGGCGTCCTTGGCGTCGGCCAGCTCGCCGGTCACGCTGCTGACCAGATGGTGGACGTTGGGGTAGCTTTCCAGGCTGAACAACTCCGGCACGCGCACCGAGCCGATGCGGCAGGTACGGCCCAGGTCGTTGCGCAGCAGATCGACAATCATCAGGTTTTCCGCCCGGTCCTTGGGGCTGGCCAGCAACTCGGCGGCGTGTGCGGCGTCTTCGTCAGGGGTTGCGCCGCGTGGACGGGTGCCCTTGATCGGGCGGGTCTCCACATGACCTTCGCTGACTTTGACGAAACGCTCGGGTGACAGACTCAGCACCGCGCCGCCGTCGGGCAAGCTCTGGAAGCCGGAAAACGGCGTCGGGCAAGCCGCCCGCAGCGCCTGATAGGCGGCCCAGGCATCGCCTTGGCACGGGGCGCGGAAGCGCTGGGCAAAGTTGACCTGGTAGCAGTCGCCGGCCTGGATATACGCTTGGATCCGTTCGAAGGCCAGTCGATAGGCATCGCTATTGAGGTCGGGCGCCATGGGCGCTTCGAGGCTGAAGGCGGTCACAGGCGCTGAGGTTGGCTGGCTGAAGAGCGCAATCAGGCGTTGGCGTTCGCTGTCGGCGCAGTGAGGGTGAAACACTAACTGGCTGGTCCCGGCCTGATGGTCGGTGACCAGCGCCCAGTCGTACACACCGAACCGCGCGTCGGGCAGGTGCAGATCGTCTTTGGCGTGGGACGGCAGGGTTTCGAGATGTCGGCCGAAGTCGTAGCTCAGGTAGCCGATCAGGCCGCCAGCGAAAGGCAATTGCACCGAGGCCGGCAGTACAGCACTCCCCAGTTGCGTCAGATGAATACGCAAGCGTTGCAGGAAATCGGCACCGGTCTCGTCTGACAGTACCGCCAGATGCTCCAGCGGCCAGGCACTGAGCAAATCATAGCGTCCGCGTTCGGCACTCGGCCGGCCGCTGTCGAGCAGCACACTGCCCGGGGCATGGCGGATCACCGCGAAATACTCGGCGGGGTTGGCGCGGTAAGGCAGCGGGTGTACAGAGCAGGTTGACATGGGCGGGGTGGGTCAGCCGTTCAGGCGGGGTGGCGATTGTAATCCCTCTGTAGGATTTGCTCCTAGAGGGATGTCGGAGATGAGTAAGTATGGGGCCATCGAAACATTTGGCTGTGAACACCTTGTGGCGAGGGGATTTATCCCCGCTGGGTTGCGCAGCAACCCTAAAACTTACCACCCCGGTGTATCAGGCTGACTGCATCTGCCTGTTTGGGGCTGCTTCGCAACCCAGCGGGGATAAATCCCCTCGCCACAGGGGTGTTTCAACCCTCAACCCTCAACCGGCGGAATATGCCCAAACAACTCCTGGGCAAACGCTACGCGCTCCTCGACGGTTTCAACCACGCCACGGGCCTTGAGTTCTTCCAGGCGGGCTTCCACCGCGTGGGTGCGCAGAGTCAGGCCGCAGTCGTTGGCGATCTGGATGTTCAGACCCGGTCGGGCGTTGAGCTCCAGGATCAACGGACCTTTTTCCTGGTCCAGCACCATGTCCACGCCGATGTAGCCCAGCCCGCACAGTTCATAGCAACCGGCGGCCAGTTTCATGAAGCCGTCCCAGTAGGGCAGCTGCACGCCGTCCACCGCGTTGGTGGTGTCAGGGTGTTTGGTGATGATGTTGTTCAGCCAGGTACCGCGCAGGGTCAGGCCGGTGGCAAGGTCGACACCCACGCCGATGGCGCCCTGGTGCAGGTTGGCCTTGCCGCCGGACTGGCGGGTCGGCAAGCGCAGCATGGCCATCACCGGATAGCCCATCAGTACGATGATGCGAATGTCCGGCACGCCTTCATAGCTGATGCTCTTGAAGATCTGGTCCGGGGTCACGCGATATTCGATCAGCGCCCGGTCCCGGTGCCCACCCAAGGAGTACAGACCGGTAAGGATGCTGGACACATGGTGTTCGATTTCTTCATGGCTGATGATCTTGCCGGACACCGTGCGATAGCGGCCCTCGAAGCGGTCGGCAATGACGATGATGCCGTCGCCACCCGCGCCCTGGGCCGGCTTGATCACGAAGTCGGTGCGCCCGCCGATGATCTCGTCGAGCTTGTCGATTTCCTTCTCGGTGGAGATCACCCCATACAGCTCCGGCACATGGATGCCGGCAGCGATGGCTCGCTCCTTGGTGATGATCTTGTCATCGACGATCGGGTACAGGCTGCGCTTGTTGTATTTGAGCACATAGTCGGCGTTACGCCGATTGATGCCCATGATGCCCCGGGCCTCCAGGGCCTTCCAGGTCTTCCACAGGCCGAACATTATGAGTCAGCCTTGACGAAGGCCTTGAACCGTACCAGCTCGGTCAGGCGGTAGCCGCGGTAGCGACCCATGGCCAGCATGAAACCTACCAGAATCAGCAGGATGGCCGGGAAGGTGAACACGAAGTACACCAGCTCCGGCACGCTCATGATCAGGTGCGCCAGGGCGGCGGCGAACAGGGTGCCGATGGCCACCTTCATGGCGTGGCTGGCGCCGCGTTCTTCCCAGGTAATGGACAGGCGTTCGATGGTCATGGTCAGAATCACCATCGGGAACAGCGCGACCGACAGCCCGCGTTCCAGGCCCAGCTTGTGGCTGAACAGGCTGATGGCAGCGATCAGCACCACCACGAACGTCAGCACCACCGAAAGCCTTGGCAGCATTTGCAGCTTGAGATGTTCCAGATAGGAGCGCAGGGACAGGCCCAGCGTCGTGATGACTGTAAACAGGATGATGCCGAAGCCCAGTTGGGTTTCGCGGAAGGCCAGGGCGATCAACACCGGTGTGAACGTGCCCAGGGTCTGCAGGCCGATCAGGTTGCGCAGCACCAGAATCACCAGCACGCCGATCGGGATCATCACCATGATCATGAACGTTTGCTGGGTTTGCAGCGGCAGGCCGTAGAGCGAGTATTCGAGGAAGTTGGCGTCGGTGTTTTCGTCCGTCAGCTTGGCCAGGCGAATGGCGTTCATTTCGCTGTTGTTCATGGTGAAGGTGACGGTGGCTTTTTTGCCGCCATCGACGGTGATCAGGTTTTCATCACCGGTCCACCACAGCAGACGGTCGCTGGGCAGGCCCCGCTCAGCGGTATCCGGGTTGAAATACAGCCAGTCGGTGCCGTTGAAACTGCGCAGCCACAGTTCAGGCGACTGCGGTTGGTCGGCAACCAGGCGGATGGTATGGACCTTCTCCACCGGCACGTGGGCGATAGACAGCACCAGTTCGACGACTCTGGCCTTGCTGGCTATGGACGGATCGCCAGCCAGCAGCAGCTTGACGTTGTCGTCGTTGGGGTTGTTGACCCGTTTGATCGCTTCACTGATGAAGGTCTCGACGTCGGCCGAGTGCTGGCGGATCGGCGCGAGCAGGGCTTCGGCGGCCAGCTTCTCGGGGCCCTCGACGGCGATGCTGTCGCGGAAGGTCGGGCCCTTGATCTTGGATTTTTCCGAGGTATAGCGCTTGGTCAGCACCAGGCGGTAATACAGGGTCTGGTTGCCCTTGGCCCGACGGGCCGACCACGTGACCTTGCGGTTACCGTCCACCCGGTTCACCGCCACACCGTAGTTATTGGAGATGAAGCTCTCGTTGAGGCTGACGTAGTCCATGCTCAGCGGCGGCACGAACATCTGGATCTTCACCGGATCCTTGGCATTGGGGACGAACTCGATCTTGGCATCGATGTTCCACAAGTCGTCGGTGGCGTCTTCGGTCACCGGGATGCCGAGCACGAAAATCTGATAGGCCGTCACCGACAGGCCCAGCACCACCAGGATGGCGATCAGCATTTTCAAATGGAGGGTAAGAGAGCGCATTGGAATTACTCTGCGGTTTGAGCGGCATTGGCGCAGGCGGGTTTGCCGGCAGCGTATTTGAGACTGGGGTCGACCAGCGCGTCGAAGCGTTTGAGGGCTTCGGAGCCGATCAGTAGCGGGTATTGGAAAGCGCTGCGGTCGGTGAGGTTCACTTCGATGCTGCGCAGGGCCGAGCCCATGCAGATGTCCAGCTCGATGACCGGCCGAGCCGTGTAGTTCTTGCCTTCTTCGGGGTCATAGTCACCGGCGCGGCGTTTGATCTTGCTGACACGGGCCAGCGGACGTTCGATAGGGTGCGAATGCGCCGCGTCGATGGCCAGGTAAAAACGCACCCAGGATTCGCCATCGCGTTTGAAGCGCTTGATGTCCCGGGCGCTGAGCGAAGCGGTTTTGGCCCCGGTGTCCAACTTGGCGGCAACCTCCAGGTCGATGCCCTGCAGGGCGGCGTATTCATTGAGGCCGTACACGGTCTTTTCACCCGCCAGGACAAGCCCCGGCAGGCACGTGAAACAAAGGACAGCAGTTAAGGGCTTGAGTGTCATAAATCCTGATGCACAGTGTTCCGTTCGTCGGTTCAGGCCCTGGCATTGCTGCACAAGCTCCCTGGGTTGCCTTCTCTTAATAGATGCAGAGCGGCAAATTGCGGCGGCATTCTAGCACGGTGGTTTTCTGACGCCACCGCCGCCCGGACGCAACCGCTTATCCGACGCACTTAGTTATGGAGGAGGCCCTTATTAGACGATTGTCGACAATGTCTAATTTTACTTTGACGAAAGCGCAGTGATTGGTTAGTTTTTGCCTTATAGATTTATAAGGTGTCGACAATATGCTCGATCAGCTCGAATCACCGGTCTTGGCCCAAGATGAATCGGAAACCCTTTCCGAGAACGTCTTCCGGCGTATCCAGGCCGCAATCGTGCGAGGCGATATCGCGCCTGGCAGCAAGATCTCCGAGCCCGAACTGGCACGCACCTACGGCATCAGCCGCGGCCCGCTGCGCGAGGCCATCCATCGCCTGGAAGGCCAGCGCTTGCTGGTGCGGGTGCCTCACGTGGGCGCCAGGGTGGTATCCCTGAGCCACGCCGAGTTGCTGGAACTCTATGAAATCCGCGAGTCCCTGGAAGGCATGGCCTGCCGTCTGGCGGCCGAGCGCATGACCCTGGAAGAAATCGACGAGCTGCGCCGGGTCCTGGAAACCCATGAGCGCGACGCGGCGTTCCAGGCCGGTGTCGGCTATTACCAGCAGGAAGGCGACTTCGATTTCCATTACCGGATCATCCAGGGCAGCGGCAACCGCACCCTGACGCAAATGCTCTGCGGCGAGCTGTATCAGTTGGTGCGCATGTACCGCATCCAGTTTTCCACCACGCCCAACCGTCCGCGCCAGGCCTTTGCCGAGCACCACAGAATTCTCGATGCCATCGCCGACCGTGACGGTGAACTGGCTGAATTATTGATGCGCCGGCACATCGGCGCTTCCAAACGCAACATCGCGCGTCATTTCCAGGACAGCGCCGCCACTGAACGAGGTGAGTCATGAGCAACAGCACTCCAGGCCAGCGTTTTCGCGATGCGGTCGCCAACGAGCATCCGCTGCAAGTGGTGGGCACGATCAACGCCAACCACGCGCTGCTGGCCAAACGCGCCGGTTTCAAGGCGATCTACCTGTCGGGCGGCGGCGTGGCGGCCGGCTCCCTTGGCGTGCCGGACCTGGGCATCACCGGCCTGGATGACGTGCTGACCGATGTGCGCCGTATCACCGACGTCTGCGACCTGCCGTTGCTGGTGGACGTAGACACCGGGTTTGGCTCCTCGGCGTTCAATGTGGCCCGCACGGTCAAGTCGATGATCAAGTTCGGCGCGGCGGCCATTCATATTGAAGACCAGGTCGGCGCCAAGCGTTGCGGCCATCGTCCGAACAAAGAGATCGTCTCGCAACAGGAAATGGTCGACCGCATCAAAGCCGCCGTCGACGCGCGCACCGATGACAGCTTCGTGATCATGGCCCGTACCGACGCCCTGGCCGTGGAGGGCTTGGAATCGGCCCTGGACCGCGCCGCCGCGTGCATCGAGGCCGGTGCCGACATGATCTTTCCGGAAGCCATCACCGAACTTGAGATGTACAAGCTGTTCGCCAGCCGGGTGAAAGCCCCGATCCTGGCCAACATCACTGAATTCGGCGCGACACCGCTGTACACCACCGAACAACTGGCGGGCGCCGACGTGTCCCTGGTGCTGTACCCACTGTCGGCCTTCCGCGCCATGAACAAAGCGGCCGAGAACGTCTATACCGCAATCCGCCGCGACGGTACGCAACAGAACGTCATCGACACCATGCAGACTCGCATGGAGCTTTACGATCGCATTGACTACCACACCTTCGAGCAAAAGCTCGATGCGTTGTTCGCGGCGAAAAAATGAACAGAGCGCAGCCTCTACAAATCTAAAAAAATGGAGACAGCAAATGGCCGAAGCAAAAGTACTCAGTGGCGCCGGGCTCCGTGGCCAGGTGGCCGGGCAAACCGCATTGTCCACCGTAGGCCAGTCAGGAGCCGGCCTGACCTATCGCGGTTACGACGTCCGCGAACTGGCGGCTGACGCGCAATTTGAAGAAGTGGCTTATCTGCTGCTGTACGGCGAGCTGCCGACCCAGGCGCAACTGGACGCCTACACAGGCAAACTGAGCCAATTGCGGGACTTGCCCCAAGCCTTGAAAGAGGTGTTGGAGCGCATTCCCGCCGACGCCCACCCCATGGACGTGATGCGCACCGGCTGCTCGTTCCTGGGCAACCTGGAACCGGAGCTGAATTTCTCCGAACAGCATGACAAGACCGACCGCCTGTTGGCCGCGTTCCCGGCGATCATGTGCTACTGGTATCGCTTCAGTCACGAAGGCCAGCGCATCGAGTGTGTGACCGACGAGACCTCCATCGGCGGCCATTTCCTGCACCTGTTGCATGGCAAGAAGCCGAGCGAGCTGCACGTCAAGGTGATGAACGTCTCGCTGATTCTGTATGCCGAGCACGAGTTCAATGCCTCGACCTTCACGGCGCGGGTGTGTGCCTCGACCCTGTCTGACCTGTTTTCTTGCATCACCGCCGCCATCGGTTCGCTACGCGGCCCGTTGCACGGTGGGGCCAACGAAGCGGCGATGGAAATGATCCAGCGCTTCCAGTCGCCGGAGGAAGCGATCAAGGGCACCCTCGGGATGCTCGAGCGCAAGGACAAGATCATGGGCTTCGGCCACGCGATCTATAAGGACAACGACCCGCGCAACGAGGTGATCAAGGGCTGGTCGGAAAAACTCGCCGACGAGGTGGGTGACACGGTGTTGTTCCCGGTTTCCGAGGCCATCGACAAGACCATGTGGGAGCAGAAAAAACTGTTTCCCAACGCCGATTTCTACCATGCCTCGGCGTACCACTTCATGGGCATCCCGACCAAGCTGTTCACGCCGATCTTCGTTTGCTCGCGCCTGACGGGCTGGGCCGCCCACGTCTACGAACAACGTGCCAACAACCGCATCATCCGACCGAGCGCCGAATACACCGGCGTCGAACAGCGCAAGTTCGTGCCAATCGAACAACGCTGAACTGGAGGGCGCTGACGCTGCAACTGAAGGAACCGAAAACCATTGTGGGAGCGAGCCTGCTCGCGATAGCGGTGGGCCAGACGACATCGATGTCGGCTGCGACTCAGTCATCGCGAGCAGGCTCGCTCCCACAGGGGAACAGGTTCACTTCAGTAGCTGCGCCAACCCCTTCTGAAACCACCGTGACCCGAGTGCTGACGATGAACACAGAATTTCGCAAACCGCTGCCCGGCACTTCGCTGGATTATTTCGACGTTCGCGGGGCCGTGGATGCCATCCGGCCTGGCGCTTACGATGGCCTGCCGTATACCTCCAGGGTGCTGGCGGAAAACCTGGTGCGTCGCTGCGACCCGGCGACGCTGGGCGAGTCGCTGCTGCAACTGATCGAGCGCAAGCGCGATCTGGACTTCCCATGGTTTCCGGCCCGGGTAGTGTGCCATGACATCCTCGGCCAGACCGCCCTGGTAGACCTGGCCGGCCTGCGCGACGCCATTGCCCTGCAGGGCGGCGATCCGGCGCAGGTCAATCCGGTGGTGCCGACCCAGTTGATCGTCGACCACTCCCTGGCGGTGGAAAGCGGCGGGTCCGATCCCCAGGCGTTCGCCAAGAACCGCGCCATTGAAGACCGGCGCAACGAAGACCGCTTTCACTTCATCAACTGGACCAAGAAAGCCTTCAAGAACGTCGACGTGATCCCGCCGGGCAATGGGATCATGCACCAGATCAACCTGGAAAAAATGTCACCGGTGATCCAGCAGCGTGACGGCGTGGCGTTCCCTGATACCTGCGTGGGCACTGACAGCCACACCCCCCACGTCGATGCCTTGGGCGTGATCGCCATTGGCGTTGGCGGCCTGGAAGCCGAAAGCGTGATGTTGGGGCGTGCCTCGTGGATGCGCCTGCCGGAAATCATTGGCGTCGAGCTGACCGGCAAGTTACAACCGGGCATCACCGCCACCGACATGGTGCTGGCGCTGACCGAATTCCTGCGCAAACAAAAAGTCGTCGGTGCCTGGCTGGAGTTTTTCGGTGAAGGCGCCAGCGCCCTGACCTTGGGCGACCGCGCGACCATTTCCAACATGGCCCCGGAATACGGCGCCACGGCGGCGATGTTCTACATCGACCAACAGACTATCGATTACCTGAAGCTCACCGGCCGCGAAGACCAGCAGGTTCAACTGGTCGAGACCTACGCCAAGCAGGCAGGCCTGTGGGCCGACACGCTCAAGGGCGCGCAATACGAGCGCGGCTTGACCTTTGATCTGTCGTCGGTGGTGCGCAACATGGCTGGTCCCAGCAACCCCCACGCCCGCGTCGCGGTGTCGGATCTGGCCGCCAAAGGTATCTCCGGTCAGTGGGACGATGTGCCCGGGCAAATGCCCGACGGCGCGGTGATCATCGCCGCCATCACCAGTTGCACCAACACCAGCAACCCACGCAACGTGATCGCTGCCGGCCTGCTGGCGCGCAACGCCAACCGCCTGGGCCTGACCCGCAAGCCATGGGTCAAGTCGTCCCTGGCGCCGGGGTCGAAAACCGTGGCGCTGTACCTGGATGAAGCCGGTCTGACCAAAGAGCTGGAGCAATTGGGTTTTGGTGTCGTGGCCTTCGCCTGCACCACCTGCAATGGCATGTCCGGTGCGCTGGACCCGCTGATCCAGCAGGAAATCATCGACCGCGACTTGTACGCCACCGCTGTGTTATCGGGCAACCGCAACTTCGATGGGCGCATCCATCCGTACGCCAAACAGGCGTTCCTTGCCTCGCCGCCGCTGGTGGTGGCCTATGCCATCGCCGGGACCATCCGCTTCGACATCGAGAAGGATGTGCTGGGCGTGGTGGACGGTCGCGAGATCCGCCTCAAGGACATCTGGCCGAGCGACGAAGAAATCGATGCGGTGGTCAAGGCCTCGGTGAAGCCGGAGCAGTTCCGTCAGGTGTACATCCCGATGTTCGCCATCCAGGAGGACACCGGGCCAAAAGTGACGCCGTTGTATGACTGGCGCCCGCAAAGCACCTATATCCGTCGCCCGCCGTATTGGGAAGGAGCGCTGGCCGGTGCGCGGCCGCTCAAGGGCATGCGTCCGCTGGCGGTGCTGCCGGACAACATCACCACCGACCACCTGTCGCCGTCCAACGCCATCATGCTCGACAGTGCCGCTGGCGAATACCTGGCGAAAATGGGCCTGCCGGAAGAAGATTTCAACTCTTACGCAACCCATCGGGGCGACCATTTGACCGCCCAGCGTGCGACCTTCGCCAACCCGAAACTGTTCAACGAGATGGTCCAGGAAAACGGCAAGGTCAAGCAGGGTTCTCTGGCCCGGGTCGAGCCGGAAGGCCAGGTCATGCGCATGTGGGAAGCCATCGAAACCTACATGGAGCGCAAGCAGCCGCTGATCATCATCGCCGGTGCCGACTACGGCCAGGGTTCGTCCCGGGACTGGGCGGCCAAGGGCGTGCGCCTGGCCGGTGTCGAGGCGATTGCCGCTGAAGGTTTCGAGCGTATCCACCGCACCAATCTGGTGGGGATGGGGGTGTTGCCGCTGGAGTTCCAGCCGGGCACCGATCGCAAGACCCTGGGCATCGACGGCAGCGAGGTCTATGACGTGATCGGCGAGCGCACCCCGCGTGCGACGCTGACCCTGGTCATCACCCGCAAGAACGGCGAGCGCGTCGAAGTGCCGGTGACCTGCCGTCTCGATACCGCCGAAGAAGTGTCGATCTACGAAGCCGGCGGCGTATTGCAACGCTTTGCCCAGGATTTCCTGGAATCGGCGGTTGCCGTCTAAATCACAGCTGCGGGCACCCTTGCGGGCCCGCTTGAGGAGCATCATGGCTCACGCACCGCAAATCAGAATCCCCGCCACTTACATGCGTGGTGGCACCAGCAAAGGCGTGTTCTTCAGCTTGCAGGACCTGCCCGAAGCGGCCCGCGTTCCCGGCTCGGTCCGGGATGCTTTGCTGCTGCGGGTGATCGGCAGCCCCGATCCATACGAGAAGCAGATCGATGGCATGGGCGGCGCGACGTCGAGCACCAGCAAGACCGTGATCCTGTCCAAGAGCACCCGAGCCGATCACGATGTCGATTACCTGTTTGGCCAAGTGTCCATCGACAAGCCGTTCGTGGACTGGAGCGGCAACTGCGGCAACCTGTCGGCGGCGGTCGGTTCATTCGCCATCAGCAGTGGTTTGGTGGACGCCAGTCGCATCCCACAAAACGGCGTGGCCGTGGTGCGGATCTGGCAAGCCAATATCAGCAAGACCATCATCGCCCATGTGCCGATCACCGACGGCGCGGTGCAGGAAACCGGTGACTTCGAGCTCGACGGCGTGACCTTTCCGGCGGCTGAAGTGCAACTGGAATTCATGGATCCGGCGGCCGAGGAGGAGGGCGGTGGTGGCTCGATGTTTCCCACCGGCAACCTGGTGGACGACCTTGAGGTGCCTGGTGTTGGTACCTTCAAGGCGACCCTGATCAACGCCGGCATCCCGACGATTTTCATCAATGCCCGGGACGTTGGTTATACCGGCACCGAATTGCAGGGCGCCATCAATGGCGATCCGAAGGCCCTGGCCATGTTCGAAACCATCCGTGCCCACGGCGCCTTGCGCATGGGCCTGATTCAGCATCTGGACGAAGCCGCCCAGCGCCAGCACACGCCGAAGGTGGCGTTTGTCGCACCGCCGGCGGACTACCTCTCCTCCAGCGGTAAGGCGGTCTCGGCGCGGGACGTCGATTTGCTGGTGCGAGCACTGTCCATGGGCAAACTGCACCACGCGATGATGGGCACCGCGGCGGTCGCCATCGGCACGGCGGCGGCGATCAGCGGCACGCTGGTGAACCTGGCGGCCGGCGGCATCGACCGCACCGCTGTGCGCTTCGGCCATCCCTCCGGCACCTTGCGCGTCGGCGCCGAGGCCAGCCAGGTCAATGGCGAATGGACCGTGAAAAAAGCCATCATGAGCCGCAGCGCGCGGGTATTGATGGAAGGGTTTGTGCGGGTACCGGGGGATGTTCTGAACTGACACTTGACCCAGGCAAACCCGTGGTGAACGCGGCGTCTGCGAGCATCCGCGATCAAAACTGTGGGAGCGAGCCTGCTCGCGATAGCGATGGTACAGCCCGCAAAGAGGTTGGATGTGCCGGCCTCATCGCGAGCAGGCTCGCTCCCACAGTGGATTTGTGGTGAGCACAGAATCTGCGAACATCCGCGATTGAACCTGTGGGAGCGAGCCTGCTCGCGATGAGGCCGGCACAGTCAGCATTGATGTCGCCTGATACACCGCTATCGCGAGCAAGCCCGCTCCCGCAGGGGCGCGCATTCCTGCAATCAGCCCCCTGTCAACGCGGTGACGACCAGGTCCACATTGCTCTCCAGCTCCGCCACCGGGTCGGCGGCGTCGGTGCTCAGGACCAGTAACTGACTGCCGCCCTCAGTGATGGCTGCTTTCACGGCATCCGCGGGCTGGCGATGATGCAGCACCCGCTTCACATCGTTGTCTTTCAACGTGGCGGTCAATTGCTTGAGGGCTTCGGGTGTCCATTCGGCGTCGGGCCGGGCATCGGTGCTGATCCCGTCCAGATTCAAGCCGCTTATCAAGTAGCCAAAATGCTCGCTCAGGCTGACCACGCTCAGGTTGTCGGCACTGGCCAGGCGCTTTTCACTCTCGGCGCTGAGCTTGAGCAGGCGCTGCTTGAGCGCCGCCAGGTTGGCGTCGATCTTCGGTTTGGCCGTCGGTGCCAGGCGCACCAGGTCGGCGGCGATGACATCGGCCATCCGTCCCAGGTTATGGCTGGCCATCCACGGTTGGCTCGCCAGGCCATCGACCGATCCCGGTTGCACGGCAATGCCGGGCAGGGCGCCGTCCACCGGGCGGGCGGCATCGACTTCGACGATGCGGATATTGCTGCGGCGGGCCATGGGGTACAGCGGATCGTCCGGCCACAACGAACGCAGCCCGATCACCGCGTCGGCATCGCTGGCCAGCTTGCTCAGGGCCGGCGCGCCACGGCCGCTGAAGTAGGCATTCTGGCGCGTACCGGGCAGATTGGCCGGCGCGGCGCGCTCCAGGCTGACATCGGTGCCCTTGAGCAACGCTTCACCCAAGCCGTAGGTGACCGGCAACGAAGCAAGCAGGCGCACCGGTGTGCCTTCGGCGGCGAAAGAAGGGCTGTTTACCAAACCGCACAGGGCCACGGCCAATGCCAGTTGTCGCAATGAAAAAACCATTTATCCAAGATTCCCTTTGAGGCTGGGGACAACACCCCGGGCAATGGCGGCCAGGGCAAATGCGATGCCGGCCACCAGAATGATCGCGGCACCGGACGGGATCGGCAGGTCGAAGACAATCGGTGCGAGAATCCCGCACAGGGTGCTGACGGTTGCGATCAGCACGGAGCACCAGAAAAAACCTTTCAACGACTGGCTGAGCAGACGCGCCGCAGCCGCCGGAATCACCAGCAAGGCCCCCACCAGAATCGCGCCGATGACCTTTACCGCCGCCACGGTGATCAGCGTCACCAACACCACGAACAGGTAATCCAGCGTCTTGACCGCCACCCCGCGCACCGCCGCCAGTTGCGGATTGAAACTGGCGAGCATGATGCGGTTGTACAGCGGCAACGCCAAAGCCATCACCAGTGAACCGACCACCGCCAGCACCAGCAGGTCATTGCCATTGACCGTCAGCACCGAGCCGAACAGCACGTTTTCCAGAATGTGCACGTTGATCTTGCCCGCCAGGATCAGCAGCAGGCTGGCGCCCAGGGCCAGGGACACCGAGAGGAAAACGCCGATCAGCGTGTCCGGTGCCAGGCCGGTGCGGTTGCGCAGGTAATTGAGCAGGATGCCGAACAGCAGGCAATAGCCGAACAGGCTGCCGTAGGGCCCGGTGTAGGGTTCGCCGAGCAGGATGCCGACCGCCACGCCGGTCAGCGCCGCGTGGCCCACGGCTTCAGAGAAAAACGCGAAGCGCTTGACCACCACCAGGGTGCCGAGGCCACCCAGCACCGGGCCGATCAGCAGCCCGGCCAGCAACGCATTGACCACAAACCCGTAAGCCAGCGCTTCGGGCAGATAGCCGGACGACGCCCAACCCTGGACCATCAAACGAAAGGCTTCGTAACTCATCAGGCGGCGCTCCCGTTCGGGCGTGGATGGGTGGAAAACAGCGTCAGCAAGCGCTCAGGCGTCAGGGTCTGGCGCGGCGGGCCATCGAACAGCACGCGGCGGTTCAGGCCGGTGACGCGGTCAGCCAGGCGCCCGACGGCTTCCAGGTCATGTTCGATCCACAGCACCGTGATGCCGGCCTGGCGCCAGTCTCGCAGCAGTTGTTCAAACACCTGGATGCCGGCCTCGTCCAGCGCCGACATCGGTTCATCCAGCACCAGCAGTTGCGGCGCAGGAATCAGCCCCTGGGCCAACAACACCCGTTGGCGTTCACCGCCGGACAGCGCGCCCATGCGACGCTTGCGTTTGTCCTGCATGCCGACCCGTTCCAGGGCCTGGCCGATAGCGCCGACGTAATGCTTGCTCAGGCCGAGAAAGGCCGGCCGGCGTTGGCACATCGCTGCCATGAAATCATCCACGGTCATAGGCAGGCCGCGGTCGAATTCCAAGGCTTGGGGCACATAGCCGATGACACCGGGCTCACCCGGCCATTGCAGGCTCAAGCGGCCCTGGTGGGGCATCTGCCCGAGCAAGGTCTTGATCAGCGAACTCTTGCCTCCGCCGTTCGGACCCACCAGCGCATGAATGCTGCCCGGCTGCACCTGGAAGGCCACCGCATCGAGAATCGTGGTGCGGCCCAGGTTCAGGCTGACATCGTCGAACTCGATCAAGGGGCCGACGTGTTGCAAGGTGAGCGTTTCCTGGACCGTCATGCGCCGGACTCCTGAATGGCCCGGACCACGGTGTCGAGGTTGCCGGTCATTTCCTTTTCGTACTTCTCGGCGCTGTAGTCGCCGTAGGAAATGTGCGAGAGCGGGTACAGTTTCACCCCCGACTCACGCTGGATGGTGTCGACGTAGGTGGACGGAAAGTCCATCTCCGAGAAGATCACTTTCACGTCCAGTTCGCGCAGTTGGTCGATGGTCTTCTTCAACTGGCTCGGGCTTGGCTCGATGCCATGGGCCGGCTCGACCACGGCGGTGACCTCCAGGCCGAATTCGCGCAGCAGGTAATCGTAGGCGGCGTGGACCGTGGCGACCCGCAACTCGGCATTGGGGGCCTGGGTCAACTTTGCCAGGGCCGCGGCACGCATTTGTCGCAGGCGCTTGCCATAGGCGCGGGCGTTCTGGGTGTATGCCTTGGCGTTGTCCGGATCAAGCTTGCCCAGCTCCCGGGCGATGTTATTGACCTGGGCAATGGAGGCGCTGATGGACAGGAAGGTATGCGGGTTCACGACTTTGCCGGCGCCCCGGGCGGCGATCCCGGTGGCAGCCAGCAGCGGTACGTTTTCATTGGCTTCGATCACGTTCACGTTCGGGGTTTCGCTGGCGGCGATCATCCGGTCGGCGAAATCGTCATGACCCACACCGTTGAGCACGATCACATCGAGCCCACTGATGCGCTTGATGTCCTCGGCACGAGGTTCGTAGGCGTGGGGGTTGAAGCCGGCCGGGATCAGCGGCACCACTTCGGCCTTGTCGCCGACGATGTTGGCCACGTAGCTGTAATAAGGATGCAGGGTGATGCCAATACGCAGGCGCTTGGCCGCTTCGGCGCTGGCCAGTGGTGTGAACAGACAGGCGAGCAGGCCGATCAGCAGGCCCAGCAAAGGGCGGCGTTGAAATGCAATAGACATGGGCAAACGGTCTTCTCTCGAATGAGGACGTGGGGTCAGTGCCGGTGCTGGCGGGTTACGCCGGCGTCGAACTGCGCGACGATCTGCTTCCAGCCGGCGGCGGACAAAGCGGTGTCGTCCAGATCGCTGGAGACGGCGACGCTGTTGCCGCGATTGAGCCAGATGTCCGGGGCGGCGTCGGATGCTTCGCCGATGCGCATCAGAAATGAACCGGCGACGGATGGATTTGCACTGGCGCCGAAGTAGGCCCGGTTCTCCACCTGCTGCCAGACATGTCCGCCTCGGCTGACGGAACTGGCATCCTGAGCGAACGGGGCAAAGCCCTCTTCGGCCAGGATTTGCGGGGTGGGCAGGGACTGTTGCTCTTCGCGTAGCAGACGGATCTCATCCAGGGTCACCCGCAGGTCGGCATAGATGCCTTGCTCGGCAGCGCTGAGATCGCGGCGGGCGTCAACTTGATGGGCAGGCACCTCGCTGACGTCATGGGTTTCGCCGTGCCAGGCCACCACCGATCCGGCCACCAGAATGATGATCAGGCACAGCAGCAACACATACAGGGTTTCATGGCCGGCGCCGGCGGGGCGGATCACTTGGGTGGTGGGATTGCTCATGGGGCCTCGATATCGGCTTGGTCGATTTCCACCACGTGGCCGGGGCCGGCGTCGAAGAGTACGTAGAATTCGGTGTTGGGCTTCTTGAATGTCAGCGTTGAATCGGCGCCAAGCTTGCCCGGCACCAGGATGGTTTCGTCGTAGCCGATCACATCCAGGGTCACGCCGGGCGCGCCACTGCCGTCGGAAAACCCGCCGGTGCACTGGATCTGCTCAGCGTCGATGGCCTTGCATTCACACATCGGGTTATGGGCCAGGGCGTTGCTGCTGGCACCTGCGCAGAACAGCAGCACCAGGCTGTTGAGATAGCCGCGGGCAGTCATGGTTGGGCTCCTTGGGTTTTCAGCCAGGCGATGGTGGCCGGCGAGGCCTGGCTCAGGGGTATGGAAGCCTGGTGCATCGAGCCGTCCCAGCCTTCAAGGGTGATCCACAGTTCGGCGTCGAGCCGGGTCTTTTGCGGCACCGGCAACAAGGCGCCCATGCGATAGGGCGAGCCGAAGAAAATCACCCCGGCGGCCCGCAGGCTGCGAGGTTTGCCGATACGCAGATAAGTAGCCTTGACCTGGCTGATGCAGCTTTGGCACAGCGCGGCGTTGAAGTGCTTCATATGGCCTGCCGGTCCATCGAGGCGTGGCGCTTCGTCGCGAAACTCTGCAAGGCGCAGGCTCCAGGGGCCGACCTGGACTTCACCGACCTCCCGCTCACCCAGCCCGGCATCACCGCGGAACAACGCGGCTTCGGAGAAGTACTTGGGCATGAAACCCAGTGGGATCAGCAATAGCAGTACGTTGAGGTGAAAGCGCCATTTTTGCCAGAACACACTTAGACGCGATGGCTGCGCGGTGGTGGACGGGGTCACAGGTTGCCCTCCGGCGATTCACGGTGGATGGACGGCTGCAACAACGGCGCAGTTCGAGCTTGCCGGGAAGGTTTTTGGCTGCGCTTGAAGGCATTCGCGGTGGCCAGGGCGGTGCGTTTGGTCCAGATCAGCAGCCCGCTGAGGACCATCATGCTCATGATCAAACCGAAGAAGAACCAGATGAGCTTGATCCAGAGGCCGCCGAAGTCCCCGGTGTGCAATGGGCGCATGGATTCGGTGACGAATTCCAGCGCTGTGCGGTCCGACAGCAGTCGCGAGGCGGCGACCTCACCGTTATAGGGATTGATGGTGGCGGTCTGGAACATCAGCGGATACCAACCGCGTCCACCGATTTCCAAGTGGCTGTAAGCGTTGCCGGGCAGGCTGACGAAGCTGGTTTCCAGGCCAGGGATTTGCTGGCGGGCGATTTCAATCGCGCGGTCCAGGTTCAGTTGTGATGGCGCGGTACCGTCGGCTGACAGCGGGACACTTTCACGTGATACCACCGGAATGACCGGTGCGCTGGAAATGGAAATCTGGTTGTCCGACAGCAACGCCTCGATCAGGAACCAGGTACCGGTAATGGAAATGACCGCGATGAACCAGATCGACCAGATGCCGCTGAGCCTGTGGAAATCGCCCCAGAAAATGCGTGCGCCGTGGCGGATCCGCAGGGTCGGACGGAAAAAACCCTTCCAGAAACGCTTGTAGACCACCAGCCCGGTCACCAGGGATGCCAGCAGCGGCAGGCCGAGGAGTGACACCAGGTACCATCCCCAGCTGTAACCATTGGTGAACGGTACCAGCCACCAGCCATGCAGGGCACGGGTAAAACCTCTGAAATTGAACATCGGCGCCGAGCCCTGGACGATGCCGCTGTATGGGTTGACGTAGATCTTGTCGGGGCGCCCGTCGGGGTAGGTCACGCCGACCTCCAGGGCAAAATGCGACTCATCCGGGCGTACGATGCTCTGCACCTGGGTTTGCGGCTGGGCTTGCTTGATGGCGGCGACGACCTGGTCGTAGCTGAGCAGCGCTGCGTCGTCCGAGGGTTTGCTGGCGCGCATCTCGGGATTGACCAGCCAGACGATCTCCTGGCTGACCACCGCCAGCGTGCCGGTGACGCAAACGATGAGGACGAAAAACCAGATGGGCAGTGCCAGCCAGCTATGAACCAGAAACCAGAGTTTGGAGCGGGATTTCTTCGACATGATTTGAACGTCTTGATTCGATGAAAGGCTCGGTATTACGGGCTTCGTAATCCCCTGAACCCTGAAAAGCCGGTCGTGGCTTTTGCCGACGCGACCTGCTGCATCTAATTAAGACGAACGAGCAATGGAAATCCTGAAGCGAAAGATGAAAGAAAATGTTTCGCGTTTGCGAACCGGATGTATTTCCCATCCTGGCTCCAGCAAATCGGCTGGGCGGAAATGTAAAAAAACTGCGGCAAGGGGATGGGGCCCCTCGCCACAAGAGCAGGTTGGCCGTCAGCCCTGCTGTTGAAACATCTCCCTGGCCCGCTGTTCAATCTGTTCCTGAGTCAGATCCTCCTTGTGCGTAGCCAGAAACCACACATGCCCAAAGGGGTCTTTCAAGGTGCCGCTGCGATCACCATAGAACTGATCCTTGACCTCGGAAATCACCGTGCCACCAGCGGCAATCGCTTGGGCGAATGCTTTGTCCACATCTTCGACATAGAGATGCAGGCCTACCGGCACTGATTGTTCGGGGTTACGCAACGGCCCTTGATCACAAGGCGTGCCGAGCATGATCGGGCAATCGCCAATCCGCAGCTCGGCATGACCGACGCCCCCGTCCGGCATGTCCAGGCGCATGACCTCGGTGGCATTGAAGGCTTTTTTGTAGAACTCGATGGCTTCAGCGGCTTTTTGAATGCCCAGGTAGGGCGTGATGCTATGGAAACCTTCAGGAATGGCTTTGACACCCATGACGTTTCTCCTTGTTGTTATGGGGAGGCGAAGAGGGCCTCGCCGATTTGCGCCCATCCACTATAGGACAGCGACTTGGGGGCGGCGCATGACCCGACGAACGTTTCACGGCGTGTCCAGCAGATGCGCTCCCGGCCCGCGCTTGCCCAACACATCGCCCTGGTTACGCAGCGGGCAACCTTCCATCGACAGGCAGCCGCAACCGATGCAGCCGTTGAGTCGATCGCGCAGCGCCATCAAGTGGTTGATGCGCTGATCCAGCTCGCGGCTCCACTGGGCTGAGAGGATCTTCCAGTCGTTCGCCGTTGGGGCGCGGTCGTCGGGCAAGGTTTTCAAGGCGCTGCCGATTTCGGCCAACGGAATGCCAAGGCCTTGGGCGACCTTGATCAGCGCCACACGTCGCAACACTTCCCGTGGATAGCGGCGTTGGTTGCCCTGGTTACGATTACTTTTGATCAGCCCCTTGGATTCATAGAAGTGCAGGGCGGTGACGGCCACGCCACTGCGGGCGGCCACTTGGCCGACGGTGAGTTCCTTGTGGACGTTTATCTGTGTCATCGCCTGCATTCTCTGCTTGACCTTGAGTTAACTAGAGGTTTTACCCTGCACGCCATCGGACCGCAAGATCCGCCCTACGTACAGCGAGGACCTTTCATGCAATCACCAAGGAACAATCAGAGTTTTACCCAGTTGATGGAGTTCGACATCGAACCTCAATGGCAACAGGCGCTGGTGACGGCCCTGTCAGAGCAGACCGAGCGGCTGGCCCGGGGGCATGCAGGATTTCTGAGTGCCAGTATCCAGGTCAGCGAGGACGGACGACGGGTTCTCAACTATTTGCATTGGCAAAACCGCGAGGCGGGCGAAGCGGCGTTTCAGAGTTTCGAGCGTGGTGAGCAGGATTTCTGGCGGCTGATCCAGGCCCACAGGGCCAAGGCCGTGACATTCGGCTCGTTCCAGGTGTTGCGCAACATCGAACGCAGTGCCGACAACGCCCTGCATTGCCAGTTGGTCGGTTAAGCGCAGCGGACGATCCGAGCCAGCAATACCCACTATCAAACGGGTTGATTTCTGCCGCGTGAAGGCGGCGGGTAGCCTTTGTTCATCGCCCCACTTCAGAACATTGGATACTTGCCATGAATCGGACTTTTGCTGTTTTGCTGCTGTTAACGGCCACTGTGTTGAGCGGCTGCGCCTCTTCGTCGCCGGAGTTGCGCCCCTACACCGCCGAAGAAACCCGTGAACTGGCCCTTGAAGCCTTGAATCGCCGGGGCCTGTCGTTTGAGGAATATCACGCGAAAAAAGCCGAGTTGCTCGGTCCTTCGCAGAAAAACGTGGGATTCGACGACCAGGGGCAAATGAGCGCCGAGCGAGCCATGAAGCGGTCTGGGCGGCCGAGCTGAGGACTGTACTGCTCGAAGTTTTGCCTAACTGTCCATGGGTTTGGCTCAGGACGTGGGGTAGGGTCATGACTTGACTGACCGTCCCATTGGATATGCCTGCCATGACCCTTTCGCTTGACCTGTTGCTGGGCTTCGCCCTGTTTGCCCTGGTGACCTCGATCACCCCCGGTCCCAACAACACCATGTTGCTGGCCTCGGGCGTCAATTTCGGTTTCAACCGCACGATTCCTCACATGCTGGGCATCACCTGCGGCTTCTTTTCCCTGGTGCTGGCGGTGGGGCTTGGCCTGGGCGCGGTGTTCCAGACCTACCCTCTGCTCTACACCGTACTGCGCTACGTGGGTGCGACCTACCTGTTGTACCTGGCGTGGAAAATCGCCCACTCCGGGCCGGTCTCTGAAAACCGGCCAGGGGACAGCACGCCCATCAGCTATTGGGGCGCGGCGGCGTTTCAGTGGGTCAATCCCAAGGCCTGGATCATGGCCATCGGCGCCATCAGCACCTACACGCCGCTTCAAGGTTATTTCTTCAATGTGGTGGTTATCGCCGCGGTGTTTGCCCTGATCAACCTGCCGAGCGTAAGCCTGTGGGTGGTGTGCGGCAGCCTGTTACGCAATCTTTTGCGTGATCGTCGCTGGCTGCGCCTGTTCAACTGGGGGATGGCGCTGTTATTGGTCGCCTCGTTGTATCCGTTGCTGCTCGAAAGCATCGGCTAAGGGCTGAGCTTGGGGCGGATGCCTGTTAAGCTCGCTGATCAGTCGCTGTGGTTGATATCCAGAGCCCTTGGTGCAAGCGAACAACACTATTTTACGAGCAGGAGAAACGATGAGTACCGAGCCTTTGACCCATGGACTGGTTCCCCAGCGCCTGGCCCGAATCCGCCAATTGATGAATCGCGAAGGCATTCACGCATTGCTGGTGCCATCGGCCGACCCGCATCTGTCGGAATACCTGCCGGGCTATTGGCAAGGACGGCAATGGCTGTCGGGGTTTCATGGCTCGGTTGGGACTCTGATCGTCACGGCGGACTTCGCGGGCGTCTGGGCGGACAGCCGTTATTGGGAGCAGGCCACCAAGGAGCTTGAAGGCAGCGGTATTGAACTGGTCAAGCTCATTCCCGGTCAGGCTGGCCCGCTGGATTGGCTGGCCGAACAGACGCCTGAAGGCGCAGCGGTGGCGGTTGATGGCGCGGTCATGGCTGTGGCCTCGGCCCGGACCCTGAGCGACAAGCTTCAGGCACGCGGGGCGCGGTTGCGCACCGACATGGATCTGCTCAAGGAGGCCTGGAGCGACCGCCCAAGCCTGCCGAGCCAACCGGTTTATGCCCATCTGCCGCCGCAGGCGACCGTCAGCCGGGTCGAGAAACTCGCCAAGCTGCGGGAAACCCTCAAGGAGCGCGGTGCCCAGTGGCATTTCATCGCCACGCTGGATGACATCGCCTGGCTGTTCAACTTGCGCGGTGCGGATGTGTCGTTCAACCCGGTATTCGTTTCCTTTGCCTTGATCAGCCAGCAACAGGCAACGCTGTTCGTGGCCCTGGATAAGGTCGATGCGTCGCTGCGTGCCGTTCTTGAACAGGACGGCGTGACCCTGCGTGATTACAGCGAAGCGGCGGCCGCATTACGGGAAGTGCCCAGTGGCGCGAGCCTGCAGATCGATCCGGCGCGGGTCACGGTCGGTTTGCTGGATAATCTGGACAGTGGCGTGAAGCTGGTCGAGGGACTCAACCCTACGACGCTGGCCAAGTCTCGCAAAAGCCTGGCCGACGCCGAGCACATTCGTCGGGCCATGGAGCAGGACGGTGCGGCGCTTTGCGAGTTCTTTGCCTGGCTGGAAAGCGCCTGGGGTCGCGAGCGCATTACCGAACTGACCATCGATGAGCACCTGACCGCCGCCCGTACACGCCGGCCGGAATTTGTCTCACTGAGCTTCAATACCATTGCCGCGTTCAACGCCAACGGCGCGATGCCCCATTACCACGCCACGGAGCAAGCCCACGCGGTCATCGAGGGCGATGGCTTGCTGCTGATCGATTCTGGCGGCCAATACCTGGGTGGTACCACCGATATCACCCGTATGGTGCCAGTCGGAACGCCTACCGTGGAGCAGAAGCGGGATTGCACTCGCGTGCTCAAGGGCGTGATTGCCTTGTCTCGCGCCAAATTTCCACGGGGCATTCTGTCGCCCTTGCTGGACGCCATCGCTCGCGCGCCGATCTGGGCCGAGCAGGTGGACTACGGTCATGGCACTGGCCACGGCGTCGGTTACTTTCTCAACGTTCATGAAGGCCCGCAGGTGATTGCCTATCAGGCCGCCGCCGCGCCGCAAACAGCGATGCAGGCGGGCATGATCACCTCTATCGAACCGGGCACTTATCGTCCGGGCCGTTGGGGGGTACGCATCGAGAACCTGGTGTTGAATCGCGAGGCGGGGAGCAGCGAGTTCGGCGACTTCCTCGAGTTCGAAACCCTGACCCTGTGCCCGATCGACACGCGTTGCCTGGAGCCGTCCTTGCTGACCCAGGACGAAAAAGACTGGTTCAACGCCTACCATGCCGAGGTTCAGCGTCGATTGAGCCCGTTGCTAGAAGGCGACGCGCTGCAATGGCTGAACACGCGGACGCAGGCGATCTGACGTAAGGCATCAGCCCAGGGCTTCACGGACGAAGTCCAGCCGATCCTGGCCGAAGAACAGCTCGTCGCCGACGAACATGCTCGGGGCGCCGAACACGCCCCGTTTAATCGCTTCTTCGGTGGTGATCTTGAGTGATTCCTTGACCTGCTCGTTGCTCGTCAGGGCCAGCACATGATCGGGATCAAAATGGCCCTGGTTCAACACCTCCGCGACTGTTGCCGAGTCGTTGAGATTGCGGCCGTCCACCCACAGGGCGCGAAACAGGCAATCGATGAAGGCCTCGAATCGTTCGGGATGGTGCAGTTGCATGCCGGTCACGGCGCGCATCAGTAACAGCGTATTGATCGGGAAGTGCGGATTGAGCTTGAAGTCAACGCCGTAGCGGTTGGCGAAGCGATTCAAATCCTTGAATAGATAAGGCCCCTTGGCCGGCACGGTAACCGGTGACGCATTGCCGGTCGCCTTGAAGACGCCGCCAAGCAGCATCGGACGGTAGATCAACTGACTGTTGGTTTGCGCGCACAGGGTCGGTAGTTGGGTATAGGCCAGGTAGGTGGTCGGGCTGCCGAGGTCGAAGAAAAACTCCACGGATTTGCTCATGGTATCTGCGCTCTTGTTATTGTGAGGGGGGCGGTTTACCAGCGTTCGCTCCAGGGCCGCAGGTCCAGCTCGAAGGTCCAGGCGTCGCGGGGTTGGGCGTGCAGATACCAATAGTTGTCGGCGATGTGTTCGGGATTGAGAATGCCGTCCGCATCCTTGGTTGCATATTTTTCCGGAAAGTTATCGCGAATGAAGTCGGTGTCGATGGCGCCGTCCACCACCACATGGGCCACATGAATATTCATCGGCCCCAGTTCACGGGCCATGCTTTGGGCCAATGCGCGAATGCCATGTTTGGCCCCTGCGAAGGCGGCGAACCCTGAAGCCCCGCGCAGTCCCGCCGTGGCCCCGGTGAACAGAATCGTTCCGCGCTGGCGCGAGGCCATGCGTTTGGCCACTTCCCGAGCATTGAGGAAACCGGAAAAACAGGCCATCTCCCAAATCTTGAAATATTTGCGCGCGGTCTCTTCAAGGATGCTGCAGGGCACGTTGGCGCCGATGTTGAATACAAAGGCTTCAATCGGACCGATCTGGCTTTCGATTTGCTCGATCAGCGCGACCACCTCGTCTTCCTTGCGCGCGTCACAGGCAAAACCATGCGCATCACCGCCCTGAGCCCGAATTGAATCGACCAATGGCGCGAGTTTGTCAGCGCTGCGGCGGGTAACACAGGCCACGAAACCTTCCTGCGCAAAACGTTTGGCTATTGCGCCTCCGGTGGCATCGCCTGCGCCAACAACCAGTACGACCTTCTTGTTATTCATGATTAGCCTCATTGGTAAACGATCGTTAGCTAAACGGACGTTATGCTAAGATCCGGCAAGCGTCAAGGTGGGCAATCAGAGGCCAGATATATGCGTTATTCAGCCAATCACAAATTGGAGACCCGAGAGAAACTGCTCGCCAGCAGTGCCATGTCCGCCAAGAAATCGGGGTTTTCCACTGTCGGTGTCGATGGCCTGATGAAGGCGATCGGCTTGAGCGGCGGGGCGTTCTACAGTCACTTCTCATCCAAGGATGAGCTTTTCAAGGCGATCGTCGAGCGAGAGTTGGCGCAAAGCCTGGAGCGCTTGAGCGGTGAGAAGGTTCTGGACTCACAAAAACTGGAGCGATGTCTCAAGCAGTACCTGAGCATGAGCCACGTCGAACAGCCGGAGGCGGGGTGTGCGCTGCCGGTGCTGGGCGCTGAGATCGCGCGGTCCGATGTGCAGGTGAGGGAGGCGGCGCAAACATGGATCTGTCGTTTGCATGAAAGCTGGGCGCGGATATTGGGAAGCGAAAGCCTGTCTTGGGCCATTCTGTCGCAATGCGTGGGCGCGTTGGTTGTCGCCCGCATGCTGGCCACGCCAGAGATCCAGCGTGAGGTCCTCAAGTCCAGTCATGATGAGATCAGTCGTCGAATAGCCCAGCAGCGGCCCGACTGACCCGCTGCCTATTTACAGATGACGATCATGCTGCGACTGGTATAGCCGGCGGGGTTGAGTCCGAAAGGATAATCCCCCGGCTCCTCGACAGCGTCGCCCGACTTTGCGATCACCCTGTAACCTTTGGGGGCGCATGAATTGGCGGCGCTGGCGGCGCATTGTTCCCAGGACGAGGACAAGCCGGAGCAGTTGATGTGCAAACCCTTTTTACCGCGTTTGACTTCAGTCTTTGTTGTCGCTGCGCAGCCCGCAATTGCAAGCACAACGATCAATATCAAAATTCGTTTCATTCCCGTCCTTATCACCGCCGCGGATCTTATGTCTGCTTGCGATTGTGTTCGCTTTTGCTTTAAGCGTTCGTGACGTCCTGTATGAAAATTCCATGTCTGACATTAGGTTACGGGCTAAACATGGCCTAAATGTGCGGTAAATACCAGAGCTTCGTTAAATCCTGCCTCAATCAACCGCGATGGCGGGCTTCGCGGCGCTACCCATCGTCAGCGTTGCGCCGACTGACGCCAGGATAATGCAGCCAATGGCGGCCCATTGAGCCAGGGATAAGTACTCCTGAAGAAACACCAGTCCTGAGAGCGCACCGAAGGCAGGTTCTATGCTCATGAGTGTGCCGAAAGTACGGGCTGGCATCCGTGTGAGGGAGATCATCTCCAGCGTGTAGGGCAGGGCAGTGGACAGAATGGCGACGCCAATGGCGATCGGAATCAGGCTCGGCGTCAGTAATGCGGCCCCTGCGTGGACGATGCCGATAGGCGCGACGAAGAGGGCCGCGATCATTACCCCCAGTGCGGCGGTTTGCACGCCGTTGTCCGCGCCGGCCTTCTGGCCAAACAGGATGTACAGTGCCCAGCAGAATCCCGCCCCCAGGGCATAACCGGCACCGACCAGGTCGATACCGCTGCTGGTGACTCCGGTGGGTATCAATAGAAGCAGGCCGGTGATCGCCAGGGCAATCCAGAGAAAATCGATGGCTCGCCGCGAAGCGTAAATGGCAACCGCCAGAGGGCCGGTAAATTCCAGTGCCACGGCAATTCCCAGCGGAACCGTTTGCAGCGACATATAGAAAAGAAAGTTCATGCCGCCCAACGCCATCCCGTAGACGATCACGGTGCGCAGGGATTGAGCTGAGAGCTTGGCGCGCCATGGTCGCAGCAACAACAGCATGATGAGGCTGGCAAAGATAAGCCGCAGCGTCGTGGTGCCTTGTGCGCCCACAACCGGGAACATGCTTTTGGCAAGTGAAGCTCCCGACTGGATGGATGCCATGGCAATCAATAGAAGGGCGACCGGGTAAAGAGTGGTTGCCAGGCTGCGATGTGGGAGAGTCATTGCTAAGCGTCGTCCAAGATAAAAGCGGGGGAAGGCTGGTTTGCGCAATATACTGCGCAATCGCAGCGATTCCGTCTATATATAAGGAGGATTTCAGCGAGGTGCTTCTGGCTGGATAGAAAAATCAAATTAAGGGTTGACGGCAAATTCTGGACGTCTATAATTCGCCCCACTTCCGGCGCAGTCGAAACGAAAAACTCCTTGAGTTTCAATGAGTTAAACGATTTTAGGCGGCGCAGGGCTTCAGGTCATCGAGGCTTGGGAAGCAGTTAGTGGGGCGGTTTTCCTGGCTCCGTTAACGATTCGATCTTCTCGATCGAAAGCGTCAAAAAGAGGTGTTGACAGCAGCGAGTAACGCTGTAGAATTCGCCTCCCGCTAACGAGAGATCGGAAGCGCAAGTGGTTGAAGTTGCAGAGGAAACTTTGAAAACTTCTTAAAATAACCGCTTGACAGATACACTGGGCGCTGTAGAATGCGCGCCTCGGTTGAGACGAAAGGCTCAACCCC